>DJOI01000060.1:11913-27581 GCA_002439605.1 Candidatus Segatella mututuai
TAACTGGAAAATGAAAAACTGGGCGTAGCTTCCAAAAGGAAACTACGCCCAAAACAAGTATGTTCTTATTTCACCAAATAATCAAAAGTAATTCTGATAATTAGAAGAACAAGTAGCGGTTGTCAACTACATGAGCATTCATATAAAGCTCGTTCATGAAGTTGCCCGCATACTGCATTGCCTTCTGACGGCACTTCTGCTCCATAGCCTTCTCGTCGAACTTAACAGAACGATTGGTCTTGTTGGTAACCTGAAAGAGGTAAACGCCAGCATTGCCCTTTACTGCGTGAGCAGAGAAAGCACCCTTCTTCGTGGCAGAGACAGCACCCGATAGAGCTGGTTCGCTGGCTCCAGTAGCAGCGACAAACACAGGAGCAGCGAAAGTAATCTGGTTGACAGCAGAAACCTTTCCACCCTTGGCCTTGGCAGCTGCGATGTTCTTAACACCGTTCAGTTTCTCTTCGATCATCTCGGCCTTCTTGTCCTTGACGACCTCGGCCTTCACCATTTCCTTTACCTGAGCATCGTCCAATCCACGGTAGCCGATGCGATGAATCTTGTCGAGAACCACTACCAGCAAGTGGTTGTTGTCACCACACTCATAAAGAGGAGAAACAGCACCTTCCTTGCTGTCGAAAATCCATTTCAATGCCTCGCGGGTAGCATGGATATTGGCAACATAATGAGCTGAAGTCGTAACGTCCTTCAAATCCTGAACCTTATAACCGTTCTTCCCGGCGTTCTTCAGCAAATCCTCAGCCTTTCCATTGGCACTTACGAAGCTTGAGAACTTGTTGTAAGCTGTACGATAAGTATCTTGCGAGAATTCGATAGGCTTCTTGATGACCGCAGCCACGTACTTCTCCACCATGTTCTTCTTGTCGAGAACCTGGAGCACTACGTAGCCCTGTCCCAACTGAATGGCGTTCAAAGCATTGACAGAAGCTGTGTTCAGCGTATTGATGAAAGCCTTGTTGTCTTTGTCCATACTCTGAGCGAACTCGTACTGCTTGGTAGTCATCCAAGCCTTCTCGCCTGTCTGACCATATCTTTTGGCCACAGCCTCAAAGTCTGCGCCACCAGCAATGGCACCTTGAATGGAATCTGCCTTTACCTTAGCCTCGGCCACAGTATTGGCAGCCACCTGGATGACACGATACTGGACTGAGTCAGGCAACTGCTGCTTGCTGATAAGCTTGACAATGTTCAAAGTATTGTCGTTGGCATTTACTTTCACAGCAGACGTAGCACCCACAGCGAGAGAATCAAGCTCAGAAGCGATGTCCGAGGGAAAGGCATTCTTGCTGACTGGCAAACCGACGTAAGCAACAGTAGAAGCAGACTTGCGCACAACCTCAGCAGGGTCGGCAGCCTCAGCCAACTGCTTGTGGTAAGAAGCGAACTCCTTGTTAAGAGCCATGCGGTCAGCCTGAGAAGCACTCACCTCTACATCAACAAACTTGATGTCGCGGCTCTCTACAGGCTGCTTGAAGCGAGCCTTCAGCTCGTCATACTTAGCCTTCAAGTCGCTGTCGTCTACCTTCACCTTATCGTCCGGAATGTCTGAATAAGGGAAAGCCGCCAACTGAATCTGGCTTTCCTCGTTCTCCTCCTTGAAAGCCATCTTGGCCTCTACAGGGTTAGAAAGGAAGCAGTGAGCCAAGAGCGACTGATACTTCTGGGCCAAAGTTTGCTGGCGAAGCGTCCTCTCGATGAATGCCCAGTACTTAAATATCTTGTCGTACTGATCCATCATCTGAGTATTGGCAGAAGGATTGGCCTTCTGAGCCTTGTAGTCGGCCAAGAACTTTTGGAGAGAAGCAGCATCGAAGCGACCTGTCTGCTGATTGACAAAGGGAGTCTGCTGAAGCATTGGGTTAGTACCAGCCTTCAATATGTCCTGGAGTTCAGCGTCCGTCACGGTAAGACCCAACTTGCCGGCTTCCTTCGCCACAATCTGGTTCTGGACGTAAGTGTTCCAAACCATATCCTTGATTTGATTCATTTGCTCCTCAGGGATGTTTTCCTGTCCCTGCTGCATCTTGATAACTTCGGTGTACTCATCGAGCAACTTCTGAAATTCCTGTACGCTGATTTTCTCACCTAACACTTCGCCGATCTGCTGGCGCTCGTTGTTCTTTGCAGAATCACACGAACGGAAGCCTTCCTCGGCAATGAATGCAAAGAGGCCGAAACTAATGATACAAACCAGTATCACGCCCCTTTTCCTAATTTTTCCTAATGCTGCCATTACGTTTTAATTTATTTTGTTTTTATTTCTTGTTTCTCGTTGATGACTCATTGTCAGAAATGTAGCCAATTGCATGCAAAAATACAAAGAAAATCGCAAATAAGGGAATTTTTTAGTATGTTTTTTAGCCTTGCCAAGCAAAAACCGCTAAAATTAGCAAATAAAAAAAGCACTTGTAAGCTGAAACAAGTGCTTTCTAATGAAAAGCGCTGTATTTAGCGCAATATATGCAGACGTACCAACTCTATCTTTCTGGATGTAGACTTGATGATTTTAAACTCATACTTGTCAAACTTTATGATTTCATTCAGCTTCGGGAAACTCTGGTATTCGTGCAATATCAAGCCGCCCACGGTCATGTATTCATCGCTCTCGGGCAGGTCGAGCCCAAAGAGGTCGTTCACCTTGTCTATCTCCAGTCGCGCCGACAACAGAAAATCTCCGTCATCTATCCTTTTGGCGACATACTTGGAAGAATCGTGCTCGTCTTCTATATCGCCAAATATTTCCTCCACAATATCTTCCAAACTCACCAATCCACTGGTTCCACCAAACTCGTCTACCACGACACCCAACGACTTCTTCTGCTGCAGGAAAATCTGCATTAGCTTCTGTGCCTGCATGGTTTCTGGCACAAAAGGCATTTTACGCACATGGTCTTGCCAGCGAGCAGGATTGCGGAAGAGCTCGGAACTATGGATGTAACCCACGATATGGTCGATATCCTCTTCATAAACGATAATCTTGGAGTTACCGCTCTCGATAAACTTCTGACGCAACTCATCGAGAGAAGCATCGTTCTCCACTGCCTGTATCTCCGTCCGCGGCACCATACAGTCGCGCACCTTTGTATCGGAGAAGTCGAGTGCGTTCTGGAAAATCTTCACCTCATCGTCGATATCCGAGTCTTTCTCGGCATTGTCGATACTCGACTGCACCAGGTAGTCGAGGTCAACCTTCGAGAAGCCTTCGTCCTCAGCCTCCACGTCCATCTTGACCCCAACCATTCTCAACAGGATTCGGCTCAGGAAAGTGCTGAACTTGCTGATAGGCCAAAGCACGACATAGCAGACATAAGCCATCGGGCTGAAGATGCTCAACAGGCGGTTAGGATTCGACTTAAATAGCGTCTTGGGCAAGAATTCGCCCGTAAAAAGCACGATGATGGTCGAGAGAATGGTATCGGCCGGCACTGTGAAGGCAGCGTCCATGCCACTGAAAATTGTGTTATCGAACAACCTCGCTATCAGTATGCCATAAACCACGAGAGCAATATTGTTGCCCACGAGCATGGTGCTCACAAAGCCGTTGGGATGGTCATAGAAGAGCGAGACCAAGCGCTGGGTCAGCCCATTCTTGTTTTTATCCTTATCCATCTCGGCAAGCATTCGGTTGGAAGACACAAAGGCTATCTCCATGCCACTGAAAAAGCCTGAGAACATGAGCGTAACCAATATGCCTACTATCAGATTTATTCCTACTTCCATATATTCTTATCGTTTTCTGTCATTCCATTAGTGCATCAAGGGAATGGTAGTAGCACGCTGCGGAGTAGCTCTCTGCCGGAGGGTTCCCTTCACCGAATCCGGCTGCGACCGCAAGGTGTCGCTACCACCCGCCCCGGCCATGTCGCTCGTCTCGAAACTACCCTTCGAGTTGCTTACATAATACCGAGTCATCTTCTCGTCGCTCCAGAAGTGTGTGCCCTGCAAGGTACGCTCTGGCGTGATGAGCTTGCTGAACACATTGCTCGACAGCTCATGCTTGTTCTCGTCCCAGGTAAGCTGTTCGCTCGAAAAGCGCAAGCCGTCCTTTGTCAGAATGCGCACACGACCATAGAGCTTCCAAATTCTGAGTTGGTCGAAGTAATAAGCCGTATCGCACTGTATGTAACTGTTGATATGAAACTTGTCGTCGAACTGCTCCAGAAGGATGCCCTTGTCGAAAATCCACTGAGAAGGATTCTTGTTGGCATTCACTTCCCACCGCTCCGTAACAATGCGATACTTGATGACGCCAGAGTCGCTGATGAGCGTATTGACACCATAAGAAGTCATCATTGCCACCGAGTCGCGCGCCCTGATGGCTGGGGCAGTATGTTCCACCTGCTCCTGGCAGGCAACCATCAGTAAGAGGGCGATAAGTCCATATACGAAATGCCTTGTCCTATACATTATAATATATAAAATACATCATATCCACTCCACATGTCCTTGGCACGAGACTTTACTGCATCTTCCACTTCTTGAACCAGTCCTCGTTGAAGGTGAAGCCGATATTGATGCGGAAAACATTTTCCTTGATGAGATCCTTGGCAGAACGTTTCACCCACTGACCGCTGATATTGAGGAACGAGCGGCTATTGTAGGAATTAACAATAGGAATGCCGAAGCCAGCACTTACCGCAATTTCCTTTGGTCCATCCTGTCCGTTTATCTTTACATAAGGAGTAGTGTAGCTCACACCGGCACGATAGCGCACACGCTGCAGGAAACTGCGACTGTACTCACCATAGCAGTACTGCGCTCCGAGGTTGATTTTATGACGATTGCTGTAACAGCCATCTTTCAACACATAGTCTCTACCGTCGAAGACTGGTGCCTTGAGGTCTTTCCACATCTGGAGCGTATAGTCAAGCCCCACCTTCCATTGTTCTGCATGATTCCACATCAAGCCTACTCCCACCATGTGAGGCAACTCAAAGGCTCTGTCGATAGAGAAGGAGGTTGTGTCGAGCGAGCCATCCATGGCATTGGTCTTCACCTGATACATCTCGGCGCTGGTGCCTAAATTGTGCTTGGGAGAATAGGTTGCGCCCACAGTGAGCCAATCTTTCTTCGACACGCGCTGAGCATACTGCACACCGAAGTCGAGCTTATAGCTCCCCACTCTTGCCGAATAATTTCGCGAGAGCGAGTTGACATACGAATTGCTGTAGCTGTTGGTGACGGTACGGTTGTATTTTCCCCACAGGTAAGAAATGTTGGCACCTACCGACAGCCCCTTCACTGGCATGTAGCCCAAGCCCACATAAGCCTGGTGAAAGCCCTCGTCGCCCTCATAAGTGTTGGTGTAATAGTCTTCCTTGGTCTCTTCGTTCACCCATCCCGAGACAGAATAATTGTAGCCCACGTTGGAGAAAGGAAGAATACCAAAGCTCACACCCATGTGGCGGAAAGCACGGAAGGCTGCCACCACATAGTCTAAGTTGGCGTTCTTGGCATTCTTCTTCACGCCGTTCTCATTGAAGTTGGTAATCTGCCCCGAAATGCCGGCATCAAAAAGGAATGTCAGCGAGTCGACCGAAGAATAAGAAGCTGGGTTGATATAGTTTACCTGATTGTGCTCATGAAAGCCGATCCCCACGCCATTCATACCTGCATTGAAACCTGAAGTCTGGTCGGACAACATGCCCATTCCCCACTGACTGTATGGAGAATTCGTACCACTCTGGGCATTCACTGCCAGCGCCAAGCTCATCATGAGAGCTGCCAAAAAAAGCTTTTTCATCCTATGATAATTATTCAAAATTATATTCAGAGTGCAAAAGTATTGAAAAAAATCGAGATAAAAGAAGGAAAATTCAAAATAATAAGGTATTTTTGCATCGTGAAACGTTTTAAATATATTTTCAGGTGCATTTTTGCCTTTTTGTTAATCATTTTAACGACCAAGGCTTCAGCACAAGAGACGGTAGTTCCACAGTGGGTCGACTCCGTGGACATTTCGCTCCTGACCTGCGGTCCGGGACAGGAAGTTTGGTCGTATTATGGACACACGGCGCTCCGCATAGAAGACCGTGCCCACGGCAGCGACGTAGCCGTCAACTGGGGCATGTTCTCCTTCAATCAGGACTATTTCGTGCTGCGCTTCGTCTTCGGCCTTACTGACTACCAAATAGGCATCATTCCCATGGAACGTTTCCTGTCCGAATATTACCAAGAAGGCAGATGGGTAAGGCAGCAACGCCTTGCCCTGACGCGAAACGAGAAGTGGAGCATCCTTACAGCCATAGAGAATAACAACCGTGAGGAAAACCGCACATACCGTTATAATTTCTTCTACGACAACTGCACAACGCGTGCACGAAACATGGTCATCGACCATCTGGCTACCAACTGCACCGACTTTAAAACAACAGAGACCCAGTCAACCTATCGCGAAGAGATTCACCGCCTGAACGCTCACCACCGCTGGGCACGCTTTGGCAACGACTTGCTGTTGGGCTTCCGTGCAGACCAACCAATCAACAAGCGGGAATGGGAGTTCCTGCCCGACAACCTATCCATGGACTTTGAGGTGGAAGCACGCCAAGACACGGCGCAACAGCAAGCGTTTTCGTCTAATGTTTATACACAAAAGCCAAGATACATCAAACTGGTAGACCGCACCTCCTACCTCATTCCTCCACAAACAGTTGAGGTGGCAGATGCCAGCAGCACAGACTCACAGACGGAAGCCTCCATTGCCGACATCGCCACACCATTCATGGCGGCGATATGCATCCTTGTGATTATCGTTATAACCAGTCTCATAGAACTCTGCAAAAAGAAGAACTTCTGGTGGATCGACACTGCCCTACTCATCATTACCGGACTGCCTGGGCTGATACTTCTTGCCATGATGTTCTCGCAACACCCCACCGTGCAGATTAACTTCCAAATATTCATTCTCAACCCTCTTAGCCTCATTTTCGCATGGAGCGTCACAAAGAAGATGCGTCAGCACCGTGTTCATTGGTACTACAACGTATGGGCAGCATTTATCATCGTGGCACTTTTTCTGCAAACATGGCAGGACTACGCCGAGGGCTTGGTCATTTTGGCATTATCTTTGCTCGTAAGAATCGCAATGAAGTCAATCCAGCTCGACTTACGAAGAAAATAACAGCACAAAAAACAAAACTCCACATATAGAAAACTATGGCAAACAGGTATATCACCGCCCTCTTGGTTGTCCTTGCGGCAACAGGCTTGGAAGCGCAGACTTATCAGCAGGCACTGAAGTTTGCGCTCACCGATATATCATACGACAAGTTAATACAGCAGCCAGAGGCGAAGGCACTTGAAGAAGACATATTGAGTGTCATCAAGGCCATCAAGGAAGCTTCAAAAGGCCATCAAACAGCCCAGTACCATTTTCCATCAGCAATACTAAGAGCTGGCACTCCAGCCAATCTGACAGACAGCAATTCTTATATTTGTTTTACACCTCCCACCGAGCCAAAATATCAAGCTCCATACGGAAGTATTGTTATTCGTGGACCTGATTTTTAATATTTACCACCCAAAACGTTGCGGGTTTACAGATATTATTTGTACCTTTGCAACCCTAAAAGCAATAAAAATCAACGAATAACAAAAAAACAACATATAAAATGAACTTTAACAAACTTCTACAGTCATTGTTCGGCAACAAGTCTTCCCGCGACATGAAACTCATCCAGCCTATCGTGGAGAAGGTAAAGGCCGAATATCCAAACATCAAGGCTCTGAGCAACGACCAGCTACGTGCCAAGACCAAAGAAATACGACAGTATGTACAGAATGCCGGCAAGGCTCAGAAAGAAAAGATTGCCGAGCTGAAAGCCACTATCGAAGACACGCCTATCGATCAGCGCGAAGACATCTTCAACCAGATAGACAAACTGGAGAAAGAGGCTCTCGACAACTACGAGGTTGCCCTTAACGAGGTGTTGCCTACAGCTTTCAGCATCGTGAAAGATACAGCTCGCCGCTTTGCCGAGAACGAGGAAACGGTGGTGACTGCCACTGAGTTCGACCGCGAATTGGCTGCCAATCCTGCCAACGACTTCATCACCATCGAAGGCGACAACGCCATCTATCACAACCATTGGACAGCTGGTGGTAATGACTTGAAGTGGGAAATGGTTCACTACGACGTGCAGCTCTTCGGTGGCGTGGTCCTACACCAAGGAAAAATTGCCGAAATGGCTACAGGCGAGGGTAAGACTCTCGTGGCTACACTGCCTGTATTCCTCAACGCCCTCACAGGAAATGGCGTACACGTGGTTACCGTCAACGACTACCTGGCAAAACGTGACTCCGAATGGATGGGACCTCTCTATATGTTCAATGGCCTTTCGGTCGACTGCATCGATAAACACCGTCCCAACTCCGATGCCCGCCGCAAGGCATACATGGCCGACATCACCTTCGGAACCAACAACGAGTTTGGATTCGACTACCTGCGTGACAATATGGCAACAAGTCCTGCCGACCTCGTGCAGCGTCAGCACAACTTTGCCATCGTCGACGAGGTCGACTCGGTGTTGATCGACGATGCCCGCACACCTCTTATTATATCTGGTCCCATTCCCAAGGGCGACGACCAGATGTTCGAGCAGTACCAACCTTTGGTAGAGCGACTGTACGAGGTACAGCGCAAGCAAGCCACCGAGTTTCTCGCCGAGGCAAAGCAAAAGATTGGCGAAGGTGCCAAGAACAAGGATGGCAAGATGCTTGAAGAGGGTTTCCTTGCGCTCTATCGCTCTTACAAGGCGTTGCCTAAGAATAAGCCTCTCATCAAGTATCTGTCCGAAGAAGGTATCAAGGCAGGCATGTTGAAGACCGAGGAATACTACATGGCCAACAACAACCGAGAGATGCCTAAGGCCGTGGCTCCTCTCTACTTCGTTGTAGACGAGAAGCTCAACTCTGCCGACCTCACCGACAAGGGTACAGACTGGCTGGCGAAACAGGTAAATGACAAAGAGCTCTTCGTCTTGCCAGACATCACTACCGAGATGAGCGAACTGGAAGCCCGTACCGACCTCTCTGACCAGGAGCGACTCGACAAGAAAGACGAGATGTTAGCTCATTATGGCGTACAGAGCGAGCGTGTGCACACCTTGCAGCAGCTTTTGAAGGCATATACCATGTTCAACAAAGACGATGAATATGTTGTCATGGACGGCGAGGTGAAGATAGTAGACGAGCAGACGGGTCGTATCATGGAAGGTCGACGCTGGAGCGACGGCTTGCATCAAGCTATCGAGGCTAAGGAGCATGTCAAGGTAGAAGCTGCCACGCAGACCTTCGCCACCATCACCTTGCAGAACTACTTCCGCATGTACCACAAGCTCGCTGGTATGACGGGTACTGCCAGCACCGAGGCTGGCGAGTTCTGGGACATCTATAAGCTCGATGTGGTAGAGATTCCCACCAACCGCCCTATAGCCCGCAAGGATTTGGATGACCGCGTGTATAAGACAGCTCGCGAGAAGTATCGTGCCGTAATCGACGAGATAGAAGAAATGCGCAATGCCGGTCGTCCAGTCTTGGTAGGAACTACATCTGTCGAGATTTCAGAATTGCTGAGCAAGATGTTGAAGATGCGCAACATTCCCCATAACGTATTGAACGCCAAGCTGCATCAACAGGAAGCTCAGATTGTAGCCGAGGCTGGTCGTTCAGTAAATGGCAAGGGTGCCGTAACCATCGCCACCAACATGGCAGGTCGTGGTACCGATATCAAGTTGACTCCAGAGGTGAAAGCTGCGGGTGGTCTCGCCATCATCGGTACAGAACGTCACGAGAGCCGTCGTGTAGACCGTCAGCTGCGTGGTCGTGCTGGTCGTCAGGGCGACCCAGGGTCTTCAGTATTCTATGTGTCTTTGGAGGATAAGTTGATGCGTCTGTTCGCCAGCGAGCGTATCGCCAAGGTGATGGATCGTCTCGGCTTCGAGGATGGCGAGCGCATCGAGAGCCCAATGATTAGCAAAAGCATCGAGCGTGCACAGCGCAAGGTGGAAGAGAACAACTTCGGAATCCGCAAGCATCTCTTGGAATACGACGACGTGATGAATAAGCAGCGCACCGTGATCTACGAGAAACGCCGTCACGCCTTGATGGGCGAGCGTATCGGCATGGACATCACCAACATCATCTGGGATCGTGTGCTCCATATCATCAACAACAACGACTACGATGGTGCCAAGGAAGACTTTCTCAAGATTCTGGCGATGGAAATTCCATTCACCGCCGAAGAGTTTGAGGACGGCAACCGTGAGGAACTGGCAGAGCGTGCCTTCCAGGATGCCATGGCAAGCTTCAAGCGAAAGACCGAGCGTATCCAAGCCACGGCATGGCCCATCATCCAGCAAGTGTACGAGAACCAGGGTGCCATGTACGAACGCATCATGGTGCCTATCACCGACGGCAAGCGCATGTACAACATTCCCTGCAACCTCAAGGAGGCTTACGACACCGAGGCAAAGAGCGTGGTGAAACAGTGGGAAAAGGTTATCATGCTCCACATCATCGACGACGATTGGAAGGAGAACCTGCGCCAGCTCGACGAATTGCGCCACTCTGTACAGAACGCCAGCTACGAGCAGAAAGATCCATTGCTCATCTTCAAGCTTGAGAGCGTGAAACTCTGGGATTCCATGATCAACGAGATGAACGACCGTATCGCCAGCATCCTGATGCGCGGACAGATTCCTGTCATGGAGCAGGAGCAACCCGTACAGGAGGCAGCACCCGAGCAGCACCCACGTCAGAACTACATAGAGCAAAAGGCTGACATCGATGCAGAGCGTGAGCGTGCAGAACGTACCGCACAGCAGGCAGCAGCCCACCGCGACACGCGCGAGAGTGCACAGCAGGCCAACCACACACCTTACCGTGCAGAGCGCATGCCTCGCCCCAACGATCCATGTCCCTGTGGAAGCGGCAAGAAGTTCAAAAACTGCCACGGCAGAAACCTGTAACTTAAATTAATAACTAATTAATGAATAAAATACCTATATTTGACGATAGAATCATCATTTATAGGTATTTTTTTGCTTCCTTAACATATAGGTATACAACTGCCGAAATTATTTCGTACTTTTGCAGTACAAACGGCAACAACACGTGGCACACTGTTTGCATGCCACGCACTAAACTGGAAAAAATATACAAGACAAAACATATGAAATTATCCGAACTGAATACAGGCGAAAGCGGAGTCATCGTCAAGGTGTCGGGTCACGGTGGCTTCCGCAAAAGAATCCTCGAAATGGGATTCATCAAGGGCAAGAAGGTGGACGTGCTGCTCAACGCCCCGCTGCAAGACCCAGTGAAGTACAAAATCATGGGCTACGAGGTGTCGCTACGACACAGCGAGGCCGAGCACATAGAGGTGGTTTCTGTCAACGAAGCCAAGAAAGACGAACAGCTCAGACGGGCTGGCGAGGAAGAACACGAACAGGTCATCAACTCCCCGATTGTAGACTCACAGGATGCCGATGAACAGGCGCTTGGCGACAAGATGCTCGTAGCAGAAGAGGAGGCTGACCGCTTGCACCATGTCATCAACGTGGCACTGGTTGGCAACCCCAATTGCGGCAAGACCTCATTATTTAATTTTGCCTCGGGAGCACATGAGCGTGTGGGAAACTACAGCGGCGTAACCGTGGATGCCAAGGTAGGAGAAGCCGACTACAACGGCTACCATTTCAACCTTGTCGACCTGCCAGGCACCTATTCACTTTCTGCCTACTCGCCCGAGGAACTCTACGTGCGCAAGCAACTCATCGAACACACGCCCGATATCGTCATCAACGTAATCGACACCAGCAACCTGGAGCGCAACCTCTATCTCACCACCCAACTCATAGACATGCACATCCGCATGGTGTGCGCCCTCAATATGTTTGACGAAACCGAGAAGCGAGGCGACAACATCGACTACGACAAGTTGGGCGAGCTCTTCGGAATACCCATGGTTCCCACCGTCTTCAAGAACGGCAGAGGTGTAGACCATCTCTTCGATGCTGTCATCAAACTCTACGAGGGACGCGAAGGCTCCACCGCCCACTATCGTCATATCCACATCAACCACGGACACGAGATAGAGCACGGCATCGAGCACATCCAACAATACCTGAAAGTGGACGACAGCATACGCCAACGCTACTCCACTCGATACCTCGCCATCAAACTTTTGGAGAACGACAAGCACGCCGAGGAATACGTGAGCCACTTGAAATCTGCCAAGGAAATCTTTGCCGCCCGCGACGAGGCCGCCAAGCGTGTGAAGGAAGAGACTCTTGAAGACAGCGAGACCGCCATCATGGATGCCAAGTACGGATTCATCCACGGTGCGCTACAGGAGGCTGGCTACGAGACGGGCAAGGCGAAGGACACCTATCAGACGACTCACCTCATCGATAAGGTCTTGACCAACAAGTATGTAGGTTTTCCCATCTTCATCCTCCTGCTCTTCATCATGTTCTCCGCTACCTTCGTCCTGGGCGAGATTCCCAAGGGCTGGATAGAGGACGGTGTGACATGGCTCGGCGACTTCATCAGCAGCAACATGCCAGCTGGCCCGGTTAAAGACATGCTGGTGGATGGCATCATCGGCGGCGTGGGAGCTGTCATCGTCTTTCTTCCACAGATCCTCATCCTCTACTTCTTCATCTCATACATGGAAGATTCGGGCTACATGGCTCGCGCCGCTTTCATCATGGATAAGTTGATGCACAAGATGGGGCTCCACGGCAAATCATTCATCCCGCTCATCATGGGATTCGGGTGCAACGTGCCAGCCGTCATGGCGACACGCACTATTGAGAGCCACCGTTCCCGTCTCATCACCATGCTCATCCTACCATTAATGAGTTGCTCGGCGCGACTGCCCATCTACATTATGGTCATTGGAACTTTCTTCGCCCTGCAATATCGTTCGCTCATCATGGTATCACTCTATCTGATAGGCATCTTACTCGCCGTCATACTGAGCCGCGTGCTCTCAAAATCCGTCATCAAGGGCGAGGACACTCCTTTCGTTATGGAACTACCTCCTTATCGTTTCCCAACATGGAAGGCGATTGGTCGCCATACGTGGGAAAAAGGCAAGCAATATCTGAAGAAGATGGGTGGCATCATCCTCGTGGCCAGTATCATTGTATGGGCACTCGGCTACTTTCCTCATAACGAGAAACTCGACCAACAAGCACAACAAGAGCAAAGCTACATTGGCAGAATCGGCAAGACCATAGAACCCATCTTCACCCCACAAGGTTTCGACTGGAAACTCGATGTTGGATTGGTTTCCGGTGTAGGTGCCAAGGAGATTGTAGCCTCAACGATGGGTGTGCTCTACAGCAATAATGACAGTTTTGCCGACGACCAAGACTACAACGACGAGGCTGGTAAGTATGAGATACTGAGAAAGCAGATGACCGCCGACCTACAGAAGACCTACGGTTACAGCGATGCCGAGGCTTCCCGCAAAGCCAGCCTCACCGCCTATTGCTTCCTCCTATTCGTACTCATCTACTTCCCTTGCATCGCCACAATCGCAGCCATCAAGGGTGAGACGGGCTCTTGGAAATGGGCTGGTTTTGCCGCTCTCTACACCACCGTCCTGGCATGGGTGGTCTCTGCTCTTGTCTTTCAAATCGGAAGCCTGCTTTAAAGGAAAAGCAATGGTTATATGGTAGCAAGAAGCGAAGCTACCACAGAAATAATATTCCGTCTCGCCACTTCGGGGTTCAATGCCTCCCGAAGTGGCATTTTGGGGGGAGTGACAGCGACCACTCGGTCAAAGCCTGCAGCACGGAGCGCCTGCTCATCGCTCACGCCACCCGAAACAAGCCATACCTGTGGCTTGACATTATAAGACAACACATGCTCCAAGATGCGTTGTGGCAGCTTACCCATCAAGGTTTGTTGGTCGCTATGTCCCTCGCCCGTTATCACCAAGTCGGCATCCTTCAGCATCCCATCAAACCCAATGGTCTCCAAGAGCAAGTCGGCACCCGCCCGAAACTCGGCGTTGAAATACTGCAAGAAGGCATAGCCCAAGCCTCCTGCAGCACCAGCACAAGGAGACTGACTTTTATCCACACCGAAATGCTTGGCACTCACCTCGGCAAACTTCCTCGCCCTCGCATCCAGCATTTCCACCATCTTGGCATCAGCCCCTTTCTGGGGAGCGAACACATGGGCGGCTCCATTCTCGCCACAAAGCGGATTAGTGACATCAGAGGCCACGACGAAGGTACAATCTTTGCGAATCCTCTTCCAGTCATCGCTCATTGCCTTGAGCATACCAATGCCGCAATCGGAGGTGGCACTGCCTCCCAAACCTACGATAAACCGACGGATGCCATGGCGGTAGGCATGGAGTATCATCTCTCCCACGCCCCAGGATGTGGCCTTCATCGGGTTGCGTTGCTCAGGCTCGATGAAGGACAGACCAACCGCCTGTGCTATCTCTATGATGGCGATATCATCGATTCCCGCAAACGAAACGCTCGCATCTTTATTCGCTATCCGCACAATGCCATAATCCGCCTCTATCCAGCGCATCAGCGCATCGTGGACGTGGATGGTCACCCTTTCGCCCTGCATCGCAGAGAGGAAGGCATCAAGCATCCCTTCTCCTCCGTCGCTCATCTCGAACATGATGATTTCGGGAGTATCTGACGCCGCTAAAGAATTCTCCACTTTTCGTTCTTCATTATTAACGCTTCGTTTTTCACACTTTACTCCCAACGCCATCGCCTCATTCACTTCCTTGCTTGCCAAGCAACCCTTGTATGAGTCGCAAGCTATAATGATCTTCTTTCGCATTTTCACCTATTCTATTCATCCATCAATATATCATCTTATACCCTACTCCCCTCACATTGATAATCTTGATGTTTTCATCATCGACCAGTTTATGGCGGAGCTTGGTTATGAAGACATGGAGACTGCGGGAATTGAAGAAACTATCATCGCCCCAGAGTTTCAAGAGGATGTCTTTGCTCTCCACCACATCATTTCGATTCTCCACGAGCATACGGAGAATTTCGGTTTCACGATGAGACAATTCCACTTTCTTGCCATCGTGTTGCAAAGTTTGCTCGATGGTATTCAATCGGTAACGATTACCGATAGTAAGCCAAGCATCTGATAATGATTTCTTTTCGGTCGGCGAGCCTTGTTCCTTCTCCCTCAGTTCTTCACTCTTCACTTCTTCCGCTCCTTCCTTTGCCGCCTGTGCTCTTTGACAAAGCGACTTGATGCGAACGATGAGTTCTTGGATGGCAAAGGGTTTCTTCAGGTAATCGTTTCCACCCAGCTCAAAACCTTCCACCACATCGTTCACCGCAGAACGAGCCGTGAGAAAGAGCACGGGTGTTCGCATATCGATTTTTCGGATATGGCGAACCATCTCGAAGCCATCCATCTTGGGCATCATCACGTCTGCCACCAACACATCGGGCTTCTGCTCATCAAACATCCGAAGGCCTTCCTCGCCATCATGAGCCGTTCGCATCTCGAAACCTTGTGCCTCCAAGGTGTCGCTCAGAATCATCGCCAAGGATGTCTCATCTTCTACTAAAAGGACTTTTATCTTGTTCATACTTTATTTTTTGGGGAGTTAAAGAAGTGAGCCCACTTTAAAAAGGTAC
>DJOI01000022.1:0-34477 GCA_002439605.1 Candidatus Segatella mututuai
CCAATTTACAATTCGCTTTGGCGTGATTTTTTTATCTCATGGATATTTCATATCAACTTTTAACTCATAGATAAAACTACTCAGCCCCCTATAAAGTAACTTGCGCTCAGCACTCCCATTTGAAAAATGATGATTTGGACTTGTAGAGAACAGGGAGCAATTTCCCGGAGCGAATGCGGAAAACATGGGAGCAAGACGGAAATTACCCAGACCGAGTGTGGAAGACTTGGGAACAAAAGATACTTCATACCATTTTTATGCTTCTTTGCGTGAATTATTAATCAAAAGTGCCAGTAACTACTTGTTGCCTATAGAGGGGGTGTTGAGTAGTTCCACTCTTATAGCCCTGCAACTTAAAATTATCAAAAAGTTGCAAAATGCAAACGATTAGATAGCCAGCATGGTTAATACTTGTTAATTATTACAATTGTGCACCCACACAGCGGAAACAAGCCAAAAATAAGCAAGAAATATTTTGGTTGAATCAAAAAAAAACCGTATCTTTGTCAACGTTATCCTGAAAACAATCTTTTTACCTTAAAAGAAACTAATACCTATTGAAGATTTGGAGCGGTAGCCTGTGAAGGTCATCGCTTTTTTCATTCATATATTTCAAATTTCAAAGAAACATTTTCCATATCTCCTTCTATTTTTTCCTGCTACAAACATATTCCCTTGCGTAATTCTTCTACATTTCACAAAATTATCGTATCTTTGCATCCTCAACATTCAAGTTACCCTTTCGGGAAATCGCAATATATGAGAAAAGAAATCATCCATCGCATTAATCAATTAGGCAAAGAAGGTGTCCCCTTTCTCTTCGTCATCAACTATCAGGGAAACCAGGCGTTCATACAGCGTCTGGCAGACATCAATCCTGAAGTATGCCTTTATAATTTTGAAGGAGTGAACAATCTGAAAGAGATGAATTACGCAGAAACTACAATACCTTCTCCATCGCACATCGACTGGCAAGTTATTGCACCTCGCTACGAGGACTACAAACAAAGCTTCGATATCGTGAAACGTAGCATCATGGAAGGAAACAGTTATCTCACCAATCTTACCTGCAAAGTATCCGTAAATTGCAATCTCTCACTCCACGACCTCTTTCTGCGCACTAACGAAAAATACAAACTACTACTGAGAGGAATGCCTGCTAACGAAGGGGGAGAGCTTACAGAAGAAAAAGGAGAGCGAACAGTAATTAAAGGAAACAAGGACACGACAGAAGGCAACCAAACCCAAACTCAGTTTGTTTGTTTCTCACCAGAGTCGTTTGTCAAGATAAAGAACGGAAAAATTTATTCCTATCCCATGAAAGGAACGTTAGAGGCCTCTACCCCCCATGCTGAAAAAATACTGATGGCGGACAAAAAAGAAGCTGCGGAGCATGCCACCATTGTCGACTTGATACGCAACGACCTGAGCCAGGTGGCAGAAGATGTCAAAGTGGAAAAATACCGCTATATTGACATACTGCACACCAATAAGGGCGACATACTACAGACAAGTTCCAAAATAAGCGGCAAACTGCCAAAAGGCTATATGAGTCATCTCGGCGACATACTGGCAACTCAGTTGCCAGCTGGCTCTATTACGGGTGCGCCCAAGGGCAAGACCATGCAGATTATCCAAGAGGCAGAAGGCTACGAACGAGGATTCTACACTGGCATCATGGGTATCTGCCAGGATGGCGAACTCAACTCGGCTGTAATGATTAGATTCATAGAGCAAGATGCCAGCGGCATGTATTTCAAGGCAGGAGGTGGAATTACCTCGAAGAGTGACTGTCAGAAAGAATACCACGAGGTTTTGCAGAAAATTTATCTCCCGATTTAAACAACAGAACATTCGAAGCTAAAACCAGCAAAGGATATGCACCAATTCGTAGAAACAATAAAGATAAAGGAAGGTAAAGTCATGGCGCTCTCCTATCATCAGGCAAGAATGGAGCGAACCTTCCGCCACTTTTTCCCCCAAAAAAGTAATGCAACCATACCTCATCTTACAGACTTTGTCACTTCAGAAGGCGACATGAAACTCTTCAAGTGCAGAGTAGTGTACGGTGAGCAAGGAGTGGAAGCCATAGAATACACTCCCTACACCATGCGCCAAATACGGACATTAAAGATTGTCAAGGCAGATGACATCGACTACAGCTACAAAAGTACAGACCGTTCTGCGCTCAACCGTTTAAAAGCACAAAAAGGCAACTGCGACGATATCATCATCATGAAAAATGGACTCATCACAGACACCTCATTCACCAATCTTGCCATCTTCGACGGCAATCAATGGCTCACACCCGCCCATCCATTACTTGCTGGTACAAAACGAGCCTTTCTCTTAGACCAAGGCATGATAATAGAGAAGAACATCACCCTCGATGACCTGAGGAAAGCAGAACAAATCAGACTCTTCAATGCCATGATAGACTTCGGAGAAATAGAAGCCAGGGTGAGCGAAGAATGAACCATCTCAACTTCTGACAGCTCCATTCCTGCCTATCCACTTAGGCAACACTATGACTCCCATTACCAAGAAAGGGTAATAGAAGATTGCCCTCCAGAGCATGGCAGCAAGGATAGCCACCGAAGCTTCGGGCAGATAGTCGGAATAATACAAGCGAAACATCAGCTCTGCCACACCGCTTCCTCCAGGTGTGGGACTCAGAATGGAAATCATCCACATCACCCACTGGCGACACCATGCCAGAAGCATATTACCATGGCCGTGAAAAGCCAGAAGGATAGCCACAACAATGGCAAAACGAGACAACCATGCCAATGAAGTATAGCCAATCAGTTGAAGCCAGAACCGCCATCCCTCCTGTCTGGCTTCCTCCGAAGCCAAGGTCATGTCGGAAGAGAACTTCTCTACCTTTGGCAAGAATCTGCGAAGCACAGGTATCTTGCAACAGCTCTTCAGCACCCACCCTAAACACCGGGGACGATACAGAAGCAAGACATACAGAATGGCTGTCCATCCTGTAACGACGAGTGTACTCACCACGAAGACCACCTGCACACCACCTTTTATCCATTCGTTGGCTGTATTGACCGACATTTCCACGCCGTCTGACACACTGAATAGAAGATATGAGGGTACAAAAAAATAGAGCAGACTACAGCTGACAGCCAAGAAAGCCTCATCTGCCAAGAGGGCTGCAAACATGGTGAAGATGCTCCTTCCCATCGTCACGCCCTCGCGATTAAGATACACAAAAGCCAATCCGCTTCCACCTACCGCAGAAGGAGTGACAGCCGAAGTAAACTCGCAGAGCACGTTGACACGGAAACTCTGCATGAGCGACAATTTGTAATGAGAGAGATGCAGAAAACGAAGACTGAGCATCAGATTCTGCAAGACAAAAAGCCCCACAGCCAATCCAACTCCCAAAAAGAATTCTGGAGACAAGTCAATGTCATCCAAGGCATCTACATCGAACTCCCTGATCATCATAACAGCGATAACTACAAGCCCAATAGATGCCGCCAACCATAAATGCCACTTCTTCATATAAGTCCTGCCATTCAAAAAACTATACTGTTATAGTGTAACAAAAGTTTCGTATAGTATTATAACGGCTAAATGGCCAATCTATTTTGTTGTCTATCAATTAAATGTTGATAACGATCTGCCACTTCTTCAGCGATGTTTTCCCAGGGGCGCACCAAAGTGTTGGCAGCTCCCCTTCCCGCCCACGTCATGGTGATGGGCCGCTCCAGAATATAACGCAGCCTGTTGGCAAAAGCATCCACATCATTATCAGTGAGAAATCCATTAAATCCGTCCCGTATCAGTTCAGACGCATTACTGCCTCTTATAACCAACGAGGGTGTATGCAACGAGGCCGCCTCTCTCACAACCAAGGGCGCATTGTCGTATACAGAAGGAAAGAGGAAAAGGTCGGCAGCCATATAGATGGTCTGCATCAATTCCCTCGACAGTACACTCCCAAGGAAGGTGATTCTATCTTTTCTATAGTCCTGGTTGCCAGAAAGTCCCTTTCGCACAGCCAATGCCTGCATCTCGTCACGCGCATAACCATCGCCTACAAACAGAACATGAAAAGGCATATCCCTAACCTTAGCCAACGACTCGATGAGGAGTTTCACATTCTTCTCCCAGATATGCTGACCAACAAAGAGCAGCAAAGGCTCATCAGCATTCACATAAAGTTCGCTCTTTGCCTTGTGCTGCAAACTTAAGGAATATGATGTACCTGCAAACTCAGTACCATTGTCCACCACCTCGAAACTACCCCTATAACCATACTCACGCAAGGTGTCGCCCACCGAAGCCTGAGGTACCCACACCTCATCTGCACTCTCGTAGAATTTCACTACCCTACTCACCAAATAGTCTACCAAAGCCTTGTTGGGAATCGCCCTTTTAAAGTCGTCACGATATTTAGAATGAAAACTTGCCACCAAAGGCACGCCCATCTTTTTCGACATCTTCAGTGCATAGTCCCCCGAAGAGAAGGGACAATGGGCATGGAAAACTTCATAACGATGAGCCACAAATTGCTTTTGAAACCTCATGTCGAACAAGGGAAAACCGTAACGGTAAGGACGGCGTCCCGGAACAGGAAGTGAACTATACTGAAAGACAGAATAAGGCAACAGGGACGCATCCAGCCCTGGTATCTCTGGCGTAACCACTGCCACATCTTTGCCTTGTTGATACAGACAGCGAGCAAGGTTGCTTACTGTGAGCGACACTCCATCCATGACGGGTGGAAAACATTCATTGAATAATCCTATCATGTTATTTCTTCTCTTTATTTCAGAATCTTGTAAATGGGTGAGGACATTGGCTGTCTGTCGCTTGTAAATGGGACTTTCAGAATATTGGCGATGGTTGGCGCCACCTGAGAGGTATATATGATGTGACCTCCTTCCATCTCGCCCAAATGCTGTATATTCTTGCCAAAAGCCACCAACCAAGTCTGGTTACTTCCCTTTATCTTCCTACCATGCTCTGTCCATGAAGCCGCAGGATCTACCTCACCTCGGTTGGCATGAGCTCCTAAGCTTGACCCCCTACCATGGTCGCAGGTAATGATAAAGGTGGTATTGCCCCGATAGAACTCATCGCTCTGGCAGTATTGCCACAACTCTCTTACAAACTTGTCGTTCCTGTGAGCTGCATTGAGATACTCCTGCCACTTTCCATGATGGCCATAATAATCTGTCTCACAGAACTCTACAAAGAGTAGTTTGGGATGCTTTTCTCCCAAGGCTTTCAAGGCTCTATGCAGGGTTACGCTGTCGCGCCTTACCTGAGTACTCACTCTATGAGGCGACCTGAAGTCTACTGTCAGTTCGCTGCGGCGTATGTTCAGAATGTAAGGCATTACGTCCCAGCTTGCCACAGCACTCACCCTGCCCTTATAGTCATAGCAAGCTTCAGCCAGTTCCAATATCGAGCGGTTGGGATTGTACTGTTTTCTGTTGTCGAAGATATGCTCGTCGTCGGTTACACCGCAGAGCATCTCGCTATAGCCAGCATACGATTTCCAGATTCCATTGGCCACCTCCATTCTCGATTTCCTGTTACGGTTACCCATCATGCATCCTTTCTCCTTTCCCATCTTCCATAGGAAAGGCATAAGGCTGTCACGCTTGGCTCCTTCGAATACTTCCTGCCATCGTAGACCGTCAATAGCTATCACTACCACCCGAGGCTCCTCTTTCTGACTATCCTGCCCATGCACGGCGAGTAGGAACAACAATGGAAGAAGCAGCAACAATGGTATCATTCTTTTCTTCTTCATAAGCTCTGTCCTCCTTTCTATGATAATATGCTTCGTAAATATTTTCTATGGTAGCCATGATGCGTCCGTCGGCATGGTTCTCCCACATCCTGAACTCCACATCTTCTTCATAGTCATGGGCAAAGGCCTTCAGCTTGTCTATGTCAAAGTCGACGCTCACCACGCCCGCCATCTCCCTCTCAGCATCCATGGCATTGCATTCCTGCTCCACGTGTGCTGGTATCAGCATACAGGGCTTTCCCATATAGAGTGCCTCACACACGCTCTCAAACCCTGCCGTAGTGGCATAAGCCCTACAGCCAGCAAGCAACTTCAAGAACTTCATGTCGTTCAACCGATGGAATGACAGCGTGTCGTCCACCTTCAATTCCTCTGGTACATCGGGGTTGTCCCAAAAGAAGTACAAATGGGTGTGAGGGTGTTTCTTATGCCAAGCCTTCACGTCCTCGGCAAATCCCGTATTGAGCATGTACCCCATGATATAGTCACCATGACGACGGATAGTGGTCTTTACTTCCTGCCGGAGCAAGGGTGGCACCACCTTGATGCGCAGATTCTCATCATCATCATACCATCGGATAGACAATGCCAACTTGACTGCGGCTCCCAGGCAAGTGATGCGGGTAAAGAGTTTCAGCATGCTCTCGGACAACGGAGACTTGCCTGGCATCTGAAAGGCGGGGTGCAAAAATAAATACTGGTGTGCCACACAAACCTCCGGAACGCCCAATCGGAAGAGTTTGCAAGTAATGCCACAAAGCACCTCATAAAAATTAATGATGATATCGGCTCCGCTCTCCTTTATGTTCCTGTGTATCATGTTGATGCTTGAGACGTACGAAGGTACCAAGAACGCATTATAGGTAATGGAGCGCAACAGATTGAACCTGCGATTGTCCTTCGATGGCCGAAAGTTTGGACTATAGAACTGTTCTATATCACAGCCCATCTGATTCTGAAAGAATGCGGGAATCACCCTGCTCTTGCTCTTTCCCACCAAAACTTTCACCACCTCATGACCTTCATGCAGAAGCATTTGTCTAAGTGCCAACGCCTGGGTGAGATGTCCTCTTCCCTCGCCTTGTATTACAAAAATTACCTTCATTTTTTCATCTTTTTCTTGAAACATCTGTGGAAACATGACATTTCACTAACCTGCCGTTTCCCGACCACAAAGTTACATGTTCTTTGTTGCAAAAATATGATATACAAATGACGATAAGATTAAAAACACTATTATCAATATCGTCATATCACGGAAACATTTTTGCAACACATCTTAAATACCTTTGCACATAAATCACCAAACAAAAGAAAAAGATGAAAAGAACAATGATTTTTAGCGCCATCGCAATGACGCTTTTGGTTGGCGGGAAGGTAGCTGCGCAAAGTAACCAAACAACGGCAACAATGCAACGTCCCAAACTCGTGGTGGGCATCGTAGTCGACCAAATGAGATGGGACTATCTCTACCGCTATGAAAAACGTTACACAGAAGGAGGATTTAAGCGAATGCTCCGCGAAGGTTTCTCTTGCGAGAACACTACCCTTCCCTATGTACCTTCTGTAACAGCCATTGGACATACTTGTATCTATACTGGCAGTGTCCCTTCCATACATGGTATAGCAGGAAACAACTTCATGAAAGACGGTATGAAGGTATATTGCACAGATGACAAAACCGTCAAGCCTGTTGGTTCGACAAGCGAGGCTGGACTCATGTCGCCCCGCAACCTGTGGGTCACCACCATTGGCGACGAGATGAAAATAGCCTCCAATGGCAGAGCCAAGGTCGTAGGAGTGTCGCTCAAAGACCGAGCCTCCATCCTCCCCGCAGGACATAACCCCAACGGTGCATTCTGGTTCGACGACAAGACAGGCAACTTCATCACCAGCTCTTACTATATGGACAAGTTGCCAAAATGGGTCTCATCGTTCAACGACAAGCACTATCCTGAGCAATACCTCTCTGCCGACTGGAACACCCTCTATCCCAAAGCCACCTATACAGAGAGCACTGCCGACGAGAACGAATACGAGAACGGCATCCGTGAGGGCGTGAAAGCCACGCTCCCCCTCCGTCTGTCAGGCCTCTTCAAAAAATACGGCTACAGCATCATTCGCAACACCCCCTTCGGAAACTCCCTAACGCTCGACATCGCCAAAGCTGCCGTAGAGGGCGAGGAGTTAGGAAGCGATGAGGAGACCGACCTCCTTGCTATCAGTTGTTCGTGCACCGATTATATTGGCCACCAGGTTGGCACACATGCCATAGAGACCGAAGACACATATCTGCGACTCGACAAGGCTCTTGCCGACTTTCTCTCCTACCTTGACCAAAAAGTAGGAAAAGGCAACTACCTTGTATTTCTCACAGCCGACCATGGTGCCATGAACAATGCACGGTTCCTACAAGACCGCCGCATTCCCGCTGGCAGTTGGGATTCCAAGGCGACAGCCCAGAAGTTGCGCAAAGCTTTATCTAAAGAATATCCACAGGCTGGCGATTTCATCAAGACTGTGATGAACTACCAGGTGTTCCTCAACCAGAATGTTATCCAGTCGAACCACTTGGACGAGACAAAGATAAAGCAGAGTGTGGTCAGCATCCTAAAGCAAGACCCTGATGTATTATACGCCTGTGACATGGAGAAAATGTCCACTGCAAGCATTCCCGACGAGGTAAAGACACGAATCATCAACGGTTACAACAGGGAGCGAAGCGGAAGCGTTGCCATCGTATTGAAGCCCAACTTCTACGACCATGGCATGAAGGGAACAGACCATGGCACATGGAATCCCTACGACACCCATATTCCTTTGGTCTTCATGGGATGGGGCATACAGCATGGTTCAACAACTCGTCCAACCTTCATGACAGACATTGCCCCCACCATCGCTGCCCTGCTTCATATACAGGCCCCCAATGGCAACGTCGGCCAACCCATATTTGGCACGACAGAACAGTAAAAGTAACAAGTTTTCGCACAACAGTCGTTTGAAAGTCACAAATTGTTTGAAAGCCGCACATCAGCAAACGTAAGTTATCAGCTGTTGTGCGGCTTTATAAATAATGATAGATAAACTATGTCTGTGCCTATGAAAATAATAGAATTCACGAGTTTTATGCCTACTTCCAAACTTTTATATCCTACTTTGGCATCTTGCATGAATTATTTCATGAACATATTAGCTTTATGTGAATTATTTTGAGTACCTTTGCAGCAACAAAAACATATTATTCTTATGCTGACAGATATAGAAATAGCTAATTCGGTAAAACTACGACCCATCGACGACATAGCAGCCGAATTGGGAATCAACGAAAATCTGGTTGAGAACTACGGCAAATACATAGCCAAGATTTCTACCAACATTATAGACAAGAAAAAGTTTAAGAACCATCACCTCATCCTCGTTACAGCCATTAGTCCTACGAAAGCAGGCAATGGAAAGACTACCGTGTCGGTAGGTTTGGCATTGGGAATGCATAAGATAGGCAAGAAAGCTGTATTGGCACTTCGCGAGCCTTCCTTGGGTCCCTGCTTCGGCATGAAGGGCGGTGCTGCTGGTGGCGGTTATGCCCAGGTGTTGCCAATGGACAAAATCAATCTTCACTTTACAGGCGACTTCCATGCTATCACTGCTGCCAACAACATGATAGCAGCCCTGCTCGACAATTATCGTTTCCAGCACGAGGAAGAAGGCTTCAAACTGAAGAAGATACTTTGGCGTCGCATCATAGACGTCAACGACCGTAGTTTGCGACAGATTATCACAGGATTGGGCGAAAAGAACGGTATAGAGACCCAGACTGGGTTCGACATCACACCAGCCTCCGAAATCATGGCCATCATGTGCTTTGCTACGAGCGTGGATGATTTGCGCCGTCGCATAGACAACATTCTGCTCGGAATCACCGAGGACAACAAGCCTTTCAGAGTGAAAGATATGGGTGTTGGAGGCAGCATCGTCGCCTTGTTGCTCGATGCTCTGAGCCCTAACCTGGTACAGACAACCGAAGGAACTCCAGCCTTTGTCCACTGCGGTCCATTTGCCAATATTGCCCATGGTTGCAACTCTGTGATGGCAACGGCTGCCGCACTCGAATATGGGGACTACGCCATTACCGAGGCTGGATTCGGTGCAGACTTAGGTGCCGAGAAGTTCTTCAACATCAAGTGCCGCAAAGCTGGTCTGCAGCCTGCCCTTACCGTATTGGTTGTTACTCTGCAAGCTCTCAAGATGCACGGTGGCGTATCGCTCGAAGACATCAAGAAACCAAATATCGAGGGCATGGAGAAAGGTTACTGGAATCTTGACAAACACATAAGCAACATGAAAAGCTTCGGTCAAACAGTAGTGATTGCCTTCAACAAGTTTGCCACCGATACCGAAAAAGAGATTGACGTACTTCGCAAACATTGCGAGGAAATGGGATGCGGGTTTGCCGTAAACAGTGCCTTTGCAGAAGGTGGAAAAGGAGCCAAGGAACTGGCAGAGTTGGTTGTGAAAACCATTGACGAGCATCCTTCTACCCCCCTGAAGTTGACCTACAACGACGATGAGCCAGTTTTGCAGAAGATAGAAGATGTAGCTTTCCGTCTATATGGAGCAGGTTGCGTGACCTTAAGCGAATCAGCTCAGGCCATGATAGAAGAAATTAAGAAATTGGGCGTAAGCCACTTCCCCATCTGTATTGCCAAGACACAATATAGTTTTTCTACTGATGCCAAGGCTTATGGACCTACCAATGGATTCGAACTCCACGTAAGAGACATCGCCCTAAACATGGGTGCTGAGATGATTGTTGTCATTGCAGGTCCTATCATGCGCATGCCTGGACTCCCCAAATCACCACAAGCCGAGCGCATCGATGTGGTGAATGGCAAGATAACAGGCTTGTCATAAGACACTTTTCACTTTTGGTCGCCAATAATTCTCTTGTTTTTCCGCATCGCTTCTGAAGCGGCAAGACTGAACTCACAGCCACAATACAACTGATTATAGAACTTATTGAGGTGCAGCAACTCGCTGCGCCTTAATTGCAATCCTCCCTTTCGCCAATTCTGGCTCCACCACTCCACATCAGGACAATCGCTTACAGCCATCATCCCCGCTATGTCTATCTGTCGTATGTTCTTCCAGCGAGAGGAAGCCAACGTGGTGGTAAGCCACTTGAAACCATGTGCTTGCGCATAGCGAGCCGCATGGTGCAGTCGATACTGGAAGCACACCGAACACCGAGAACCTCTTTCTGGCTCGCTCTCCAGTCCAGCAATAGCCTCTTTCCAGTCGGCATGATTGTACTCGTCTTCCACATATTGCACATCTTGTTGCTCGAGAAAACGCATGAGCTCATGCTTGCGAATATCGTACTCCTGTTGTGGATAGATATTGGAATTTGAAAAATACACGGTTGGCCGGATACCATTGTTCAGCATACACTCCACGATGGCAGCCGAGCAAGGCGCACAACAGGCATGCAGCAGTACCGAATGTTCGTTGGCGAGAGCATCATCCGGCAAATCAATCTTCAAAAATTTATATTGCTCTTCGGGTTGTATCTTCATCTTATTCTTTTTTACGACTAATCCTCAAGGGCGGAAAGCCCAAAATATACTCAAAAAGGAAAATGGAGTACAGTCCTCACGACACCCTCCATCCCAAATATGCGAAAACTTTAGCAAAAGTACACTTTTTTGATGAATAATAGCATTTAATGTAGTTAAAAAAAATAAAGATTACCCTCCTAAACGCAACAAAGCCGCTGGAAACCAGCAGCTTTGTTAGTGTTTGTTATTTGTTTGCTAATGTTTGCTTGTATTAGCCAAAATTGTCGTACACTATTTTGCCGCCTTTTTATAGTCCCCTTGTGATAAGAGACTTATGTGATTTTATATTTTTTCGAGGGACAAAAACAACACGAAACACACATTTTTGCATGATTTCGGTGGCTCTCCCACCCCATTACGATTGTTTAAAGATATACTTTTCCTCTCCCACTTTCGATGTGTCTTTGCCGAAAAATTCAAGAAACTATGTTCAAGAGATTATATAAATTTTTCGAGACTTTGTATTACCAGCGCATCTACATGAAAATTTTTCTTGCCTTGCAAGAAAGGGGGAACCATGCTTATTTCACATTGAGAGAAACGGATGAAGTTTTCGAACATATCACTGGTTGTTCTTCTTGTGAATTAACTTACGACGTGTCACAAAAGTTCCATCCTTGCACTCAACAAATTGGTCAAGAGAAGCAGAATGAGGCAGCAGGACAGGAATAGAGAATTTTATTCTTGAGAGATTTTGCGTCTTCTCTTCAGTACCCAGTTTGGCTTCACCTCCAATAGAGAAAAGCCCTGCTACTTGAATGCCCGTCTTACCACTTCCTCCAGTTTGCTCGGAAGATTCCGTGGTTACAGCTACATCAAAGTCAACATATGATATTCTCGCAACGCCCTTCTCCATAAGGACACAATCTGTCCTTTTGCCTTCCACGACAAGTGGGGCTATTGTAGCATAATCCTTAACAGCTTCCTGGGTTTCCTTAACAGCCTCAACTATATCAGTAAGAGCTGCCTTTACAAATTCTTTCAGTTCCATACACACTTTCCTTTACTCTGAGTAAGACTTTTCGCTGATGAAAAAAGGGAATGAAAAGGGCGAATTCTATTAATCATAATTACCCTTATTTTTGCATATTAAAAATAAACAAATTTCAATGCAATAGCATTTGAATTATGATGCAAAGATAAGACAAATGACTGAAAAAACAGACAATAATCTTATTTTTATAACTTTTATTAACTTAATAAACAGAATATTGTCTTATGGAAGGTAAGATACTAAAGCATAAATTAATGGAGCTGAATAAGACACAAAAGGAATTGTCTGAGCTTCTTGGCATAACATCGCAATCTGTTAATGCAATTTTGTCGGCTAAAGATGTCCGTTCAGGAACTATCGAGAGAATTGCCCAAGTTCTTAATGTACCTGTTAGCTTTTTCTTTGGTGAAATGGGGGCAAAACAGCACGCTATAGCCAACGGAAACAAGTCCGTTGCAGCCATCAATAGTAGCATTTCTTCCCCCACTGAAGAAGTGCTGAAGGAGCGTGTCAAGTCGTTGGAAACATTGGTAGCTGAGAAGGAAAGATTGATTAACGTACTGATGGAGGGTAGAAAATGAGAAAGTTGATAATCAGTATGATTGCTATATTGTCATTGTCTGCTTGTGAAAAATCAAGCGACAGCGATGTCATTACTGAATGGAAAGGAACTTTTTTAGCTATAGAACCTGGATATGCTTGGGATACTGAGCATATTGAAATCGATTTACCCAAAGAGCTTCTTAATTCGTTGAAATATAACACTATAGAGAAAGATTCCGCAGTCGCAATCGGAATAGAAAGCCCAAGCATCGAATCTGATTACGCCATCAGAGTTAGCGATACAAATGGCAATATTACATTTGATGAGACAACCAAATGTGATAGTTTGATGGAGGTAAGACATTACACTTTCTACACATTCGAGAAGGGGATATTTGGTAGAGCTGAAGTAACAGAAAATGCTATAATTCTTGATGGTGGAGCGTGGACTTTAAATTTGCCTGCGTCTTATCAGTATTATTTTTCAAAAGGCACAAACAAAACTGAAAGCAAACCATTCGTTAAGCACTTTCACTATTCTGGAGAGTTCCAAGTTATCCGTTCTGAGAAAAATACGGTCCTCGAAAATAAGGATTATACGTTTGAACTGAGTGCTGACGGGAAACTTGTGATGCTAAAACCGAAACATCTGGAAATTGGAATTTTGGATAGAAAATAGGTTTCTATTGAAGATAAGGGTAATTATGGTAAAAACAAAAGAAAACGGCGTAAAAAAGGTTAAAGTCGTCACAAAAGTAAATGTGCCTGCAACCATAAGGCAAATTCCTCATGGAGAGACGGCTCGCTTCACCCGTCAGGAATTAGGAGCAGAGAGTGTAGTTCGCTCTGCTATTTGGCGAGAGAACTCAAAACTAATCGATCCAGAGTTCTCTATGAAACTCATTGACAACGGAATGTTCTACGACATCACAAGAAAGTGAGATGTGTATGAATGCAAAGATAACGATAAAAGGCGTCAACAGTGCGTCCACCTTCACTTAAAACATATACAATCATGACAGAAACAACAAACAACTTACGCTCCAGAACCTCCAAATGGTTCGAGTGCTCCGTCAAGTACCAGAAGATGCTGGATGACGGCACAGACAAAATGACCACGGAGCATTACGTGGTCGATGCCCTCTCCTTCACTGAGGCCGAGTCCTCCATCATAGAGAACATGAAGCCCTACATTTCTGGCGATTTCCATGTTACCGACATTCACCCCGCGGCTTACACCGAAGTGTTCTTCAATGAGCAGTACAACGCCGACCGTTGGTACAAAGTTCGCATCGCATTTGTTACCATCGACGAGAAGACGGGGAAGGAAAAGAAGTCTTATTCTCGATACTTAGTCAACGCTTCCTGTCTCAACGAGGCATTGAAAAGCATAGACAAGGCTTTCGCCGACACAATGCTCGATTATCAGTCTGTCAACATCTCTGAGTCAACCATACTCGATGTATTCGAGCACAAAGTGAAGGAGGAAAGGATAAATGGAGATTAGAATCATAGAGGAAGGCGACAACCTTCATCATCTTTTCATGGGCAACAAGGACATTTGGTTGACAACCGATGCACTGAAAGACCTATCGCACAAACTTGAATATTATTCAGTCCTAAAGGGATTGAACAAACTATAAACCATACTATTATGAGCAAATACATCAGATTCGCAATATGCGCCGCTGTCATCCTCTGTGCTTTCAAGGTCGCTGGTGATGCTGACCGTGAGGAATATGCCATACTCACCATGTCGCAGACGGAGTATGACGAGATAAAGGATAGTTTGTCGAACATTCACAACTCAGAGCCGTCCGATGGTCAGATAGCCAAGGAATGGTATAGCAGAAAGGACAAGTAACATGAGAGCATTACTAACATTCGACACAGGAGAAAAGATTATCGGCGAAGTCCTGCTTCCGAAGAATTCGGGGGGGCAATGGGTAGAAAAGATAGAGCGTGACATCTTGGACGGCCTCAACAAACTGGGGGGAGTCCACAAGGTCACCAAGGTTCATTTATTAAGAAATTAAATCATAAAATCATGAGCATAAACCTCTATCACAAGAACAACATGGAAATGATATTAACTCCCATCGTGCTCGCACTCTCCATACTGGCGGTGCGATACATGGACAACAGATAGAAGACTATGAGCAACGACGAACTTCTTACACAGCTGCAGGAGATACGCAACGCCACCCTGCTCCAGGCTAAGGACATCTACAACATGGACGAGGCTTGCCTCTTCCTCGGTGTCAAGAAGTGCTACCTCTACGAGCTGGTGCGCAAAAAGAAAATCAGATACTTCAAGTCGGCTGGTGGCAAGCTCACTTATTTCAAGCGCAAGGACCTGGAGAAGTGGATGACCGCCATCAAGATGCCTACTCTGTCGGACATCGATCAATCTGTGTTGCTCTGTTTAACATAACGAGATTCTTAAACTCTAAGTAAAGTTCATAAAAATGGTCATTAGTTTTAGGTAGAATAGATTGTGAAAAATCTCAAGCCATGCCTCCGCCGTGAGGCGCAAAGGCATGGCAACTCGGTTGGAATATCCTGCTAATCGGATAGACAGGGAATAAGACATTCGCAAAGTGAATTAAAAGCCTGAGGAAACGAATGTCGAAATTTGGCAATTACAGGGTTCGACTCCCTGTCCAACCACCAAGGCAAGGCTACTTGCTGCTCATGATTGAGGGAGCGGATGCTTCTCTACCATGTGCGTTCGCTCCCGATTTCATGCGGCAAGCCACTGGCCATAGCATTAAGTAACAATTTTAAACGATAAACAATTATGAGCAACTTAGTAAACATGGTCGAAACCATCAATTCATGCAAGTACCTCACCGACGTGGTGGAGAACGAGCTGGTTCGCCAACAGTTCATCAACGTTTACAACGCCGTCTGGAAGGAAGGCGGCGAGCAAGCCTACGAGCGTGAGGCGAACTTCTTCAACAAGATTCTCCGAGAGAACGGCAACCTCGCTGGCTGCAGCTGCCTCTCCATCTATTTCGCCTTCATCGACCTCGCCGTGCAGGGCATCAGTGTGGAGCCAGGCGTTCGCGCGATGGCGTACCTCCTTCCACGCAACTACAAGATGGGCAAGGATGCAAGTGGCAAGGATGTGTACGAGAAACGTTGCAACCTCACCATCTCTGGCTACGGCGAGCTCTACCTTCGTGCCCGTGCTGGTCAGATTCATCATGCCGACAACCCTGTCGTTGTGTATGAGGGCGACGGTTTCGAATACGGCGAACGTGACGGACGCAAGTACGTCAACTACTCCATGCACATTCCTCGCACCAGCAACCGCATCATCGCCTGCTTCCTGAAAATCACTCGCACCGACGGCACCATCGACTACTCCGTCATGCTCGAGCAAGACTGGCAGCGACTCGCTGGCTATTCCGCAAGAAACAACAGGTATTACGACAAGGAGCATCGCCAATGGGTGGAGCGAACCAACGAGCTTTACACCTCCGACGGTGGCGGCATCGACCCTTCCTTCCTCTGCTCCAAATGCATCAAGCACGCATTCCGCACCTATCCCAAGCTCAACATCGGCAAGGGCACGCAATTGGAGACAACGGTTACCGATGATGTTGACCCTAACTTCGACCCATACGGTGGCATCGACATGCCAGAAGCCAACGCCGCACCTGCTGACGAATCCTTCGCCGCACCTGCAGATACATCGAACGGCGTGAAGATAGACCCAGCCGCACCTCAGGCGCAGCAGAACGATGGAGGACAGACCCATGAGCGACAGCAACCACAAGCAGACGACTGCTGGTAATCATCCCTGCGCAGGATGCGGTATCTATCGCAACAGCCTCAACGGTCGGTATTGTCCACGGACGGCTCGCTACGTGGAGCACGACACCGTCAAGCCGTGCCTTCCACGCCAGAGCGAGTACGAAAAAGCATTATCAATTTTAAAACATATACAATCATGACAGCAGAAGTAGCAATCATCAAACAGGAGAACCTACAGCAGATAGTCTCTGGTGCTCCACAGTCCTACAACGAAAACAAGAAGTCTCACGACAACTGCATCGCAGCTTGCCGGCAACTCTTGCAAGCCATCCAGCAGCAAGGCGGCGTCACCAATGATGAGATAGACCAGAAAGCGGCTGTTTACATCGAGAAGTCACGTCGCACGGTCAAGGCGATGAACGAGAAGCGCAGCCCGTTCACCAAGCTCTTCGACCAAGTGCGCCAGCAGTTCACGCAGATCGAGAACGAGATAGACCCTTCCAAGGCTGGCACCATCCCTTACCAGCTCCAGGCTTTCCGCAACCAGTATGCGGCCAAGAAGCTGAAGGAACAGCAGGAGGCACAGCGCAAGGCTTTGGCCGAGAAGCAGCACAAGGATGCTCTCGACCGTATTCTCACCGACATCAAGGACGACTTCGAGAAGAAGTTCCAGTCCTTCCTCGATGGTTCCGTCAAGGCATTGCAAGCACTCGACGAAGCCATCACGCTCGACAACTACGATGCGTCCATGGAGCAAATCAAGAACGCACCTACAGTCCTCCCTGCCGAGTTCATTCCTGGCCTAAAGTTCACCGTGAGCCTCTCCTACTATTCAGGTGTCACGCCTGCCGAGGCTGCGCTGAAGGAGGCCGAGGCTAAGAACACCCTCCTCCAGCAGTTCACCAATCAGTACAAGTACGAGATGGAGACCAACCGCGACTACGTCCTCGACCGTCTCCCTTCCAAGAAGAAGGAGTTGGAGAAGATTGTCACTGCCAATGCTGAGGAAGCTGCCCGACTCCAGAAAGAGAAGAAAGAGCGAGAGAAAGCAGAGAGGCAGCGTCTCGAAACAGAGAGGCAGAAGAAACAGCAAGAAGCCGAGGAGGCTAAGAAGCTGGAGCTGCAACAAAAAGAGATGACAGGTCTCTTCGAGGGCCAGGCCATCGCAGCTGCTGGTTCCGCCTCCAAGGCGAAAGTCACCAAGAAGATCCACCTCATCGATGCCGAAGGAATCCTCCCGGTCATATCCATGTGGTGGAGCAAGGAGGGACGCAACCTGTCGGTGGAAGAACTGATGAAGAAATTCAAGTCACAGATTACCTTCTGCGAGAAGATAGCCAACAAAGATGGAGAGTTCATCAAGCACGAGTTCGTGGAGTATGTCGATGATGTAAAGGTGAAGTAACATGGCGAAGAACAGCAACAAGAAAGAATTGTCCTGGGCTACGGTAGATGTAGGCAGGGCTTGCATCGAGGCAAACGCCAACCTCGTGGTCGTGTATGATGGCAAGAAACTTTTCTGGCCGTACGATGCGCTTTTATATATTGCCAAACGATCTCCGCAAGCGATCACGCTTTCCGACTTTTGCGCCTGCGTTCAATCGGAAGGTGAGCCTTGCCACAACAAGAGGGTGGGAAATCATTTCGCTTTCGTGGCAAGAAACGTCCCGATCAAACAAGCCTTGGAGGAAGCAGAGCAGTAAGATTAAGCATTTCAGCCTATGATACACAACATGAACCCCGACGAGTACTACGACCGAAAGGAAGTCTCCAACTCCGACCTCACTGAGCTCAAGAACCTGCTGCATCCACGCATGCAGTACGGCGACAAGGAGCAAGCCTTCCATTTCGGCAACCTCGTCGACGCCATCATCACAGAGCCCGACCGTGTGGACTACTACCATTTCAAGGTCAATGAGGAACAATATACCGAGGAAGAGTTCCTCCATGCGAAGGACATGCACAACGCCCTTCGTCATGAGGCTCGACACGACCCATTCCTCGCCAAGGTACTAGAATTGTCCGACACGCAGCGTTTCATGGTCAACAAGGCTCAGCCCTTCGACTATTGTAGCTTCCTGTTCCACCTCGACACCCGCTGCAAATGGGACTGGTGGCTCGACTTCGCTGGCTTCGGGGGCGACCTGAAGACCACCTTCGCCGAGACGCAGAAGCAGTTCGAAGAGGCAGTCGATTTCTTCGACTGGGACCGTTCCCGCGCCTGGTACATGGACATCGCCCACTCTCCTCGTGACTTCATCTATGGCATCAGTAAGAAGAACAGCCGCATATTCAAGAAGTTCATCACTCGTGACGATGAAATCTACCGTCGTGGCCGTGAGAAGTACGAGGAGCTCGCCTTCCAGTACTGGTGCCTCAACCCTATAAACGTTTAAGACTATGCCAAGAAACAATTCCAAGGTAGGAGAATTCTTCTACACACCAAGGAGAAGAAGCTTCTCCATATATCACCAGGACACAGAGACAACCGCAAGTGCCACTGGCGAGGTTCTCTACTCAAGGGAAGCAGCCAGAAAGAGAGTATATGAGTTGAACGGTTGGAACTACAAGCCGAGAACATCATGACGCAGGAAGTATTGAAGCACCACCTCAAGGTGCAGCCATACCCCTACCAGGTGGATGGCATCCTGTACGGATTGCAGCACCATCGCCTCATCATCGGAGACGAGCCGGGGCTTGGCAAGACCCTGCAGAGCATCGGCATCGTCGATACGGCGCCAGCCTACCCCTGCTTGGTCATCTGTCCCTCGTCCTTGAAAATCAACTGGCAGCGAGAGTTCGAGAAGTTCACCGACAAGAAGGCACTCGTCCTCGACAACTCCACCCGAACCACGTGGCCATACCTTTTGCGCATGGGTGTGTATCAGGTCGCCATCGTCAACTACGAGTCGCTACGCAAGTACTTCGTCTATGACACCAAGGGCAAGGACTTCCGGCTGAAGGACGTGGTCTTCTGCGAGCACATCAATCTCTTCAAGTCGGTAATCATCGACGAGTCCCACCGGGTCAAGGACCCGTCGGCGCAACAGAGCATCTTCACCAAGGGCATCACCTATGGCAAGGAATGGGTCATACTCCTCTCTGGCACCCCGGTGGTCAACCGTCCCGACGACCTCATCGCCCAGCTCTCCATCATGGGCAGGCTTCCCGAGTTCGGTGGAGCCACAAGGTTCAGGGCGAGCTACTGCACCGACCCGAAGGACAAGGACGCAAAGCCCGCCGTCCCGCTCTCCGTGCTCAGCGAGCAGCTCTACTCCACCTGCATGATACGTCGTGAGAAAGCCAAGGTGATCCCCGACCTCCCCGACAAGACACGCATGGATCTCTACGTTGACATCAGCAACCGAGAGGAGTACCTGCTTGCAGCCAACGACCTCGCAGAATACCTCCGCCAATACACAGAGTGTACCGACCGAGAGATACGCCGCAAGATGCGCATGGAGGCACTGGTCAAGTTCATGACCCTCCGCTCGCTCGCCACCCATGGCAAGATAGCCCAGGCCATCGATTTCATCAAGACCTTCCTCGCAAGCGGAAAGAAGCTCATAGTCTTCTGTTCCCTCCACGAGGTGGTCGATAAGCTCACCAAGGTGTTCCCCGGATCTGTCACCGTCACAGGCAGGGACAGCGCAGTCAACAAGCAAGCCGCTGTCGATAGCTTCCAGAACGATGATCGTTGCAACCTCATCATCTGCTCCATCAAGGCGGCAGGCGTGGGGCTCACCCTCACGGCATCGAGCAACGTGGCATTCATCGAGTTGGCTTGGACCTATGCCGACTGCTGCCAGTGCGAAGACCGTGCCCACCGTATCGGCCAGAAGGACAACGTCACGTGCTACTACCTCCTTGGCCGTGGCACCATCGACCACACCATCTACTCGCTCATCCACAAGAAGAAGTCCATCGCTGCCGAGATCATGAACAGCGACGACGAGATTCCGCAGGACGAGATGTATTTCAACCAATTAGTTCAAACATTCTTAAACTCATAACGAATATGATAACAAAAGCAGACATCGTGGATTCAGTGTTCAATTACTACTCAGACGAGACACCCATGACAAAAAGACAAATCGCAGCGGCCTTCGACGGCATCCTTCAGACCATTAAGGCTTGCGTGGCCAATGGCAATGCCATTCAGATCCGTGGTTTCGCAACCATCCTTCCTGTCACCAAGAAAGCCAAGAAGGCTCACGACTTCAAGAACGGCACCACCATCACCGTCCCCGAGCAAAGAGGAGTCAAGTTCAAGGTCAGTTCCGAATTCATAGAGTTTGTAAACCTAATCGAAGGCAAGTCTCGTGGACAAAAAGACATTTGACCAGCTTTTTGCAGAGGCACAGGCCAAGCATCCGCCACGCAAGCCACGCTCAGAGCCTGAGCACCACCTGCAGGCGGCATGCTTCAAGTGGTTCACCCTCCAGTATCCCAGCCTTCGCGGGCGACTGTTCGCCGTCCCCAACGGCGGCCATCGCTCCAAGGCCGAGGCGGCGAAGTTCAAGGCGGAGGGTGTGGTGTCCGGAGTATCCGACCTCATCCTGCTAAAGAGCAACCACGACTTCGGCGCCCTGCTCATAGAGATGAAGACCACGGCAAAGAGCTCCAGGCAAAGCGGCAACCAGAAGCATTGGGAGCAAATGATAACCTCCCTCGGCGAATACAAGTACGTCGTGTGCCGTACTCTTGATGATTTTATGCGCGAGGTACGCTGTTACCTTCAGAATATATAACACTCTTTAATTGACATGAACGATATGGGACGCAAAGCTAAGATGCGACTTGACTATTTTCCAATGGACGTTGACTTCTTCCAGGATCTCAAGATTCGCAAGCTAATCAAGCGGCAAGGTGGCAAAGCCATCGCAGTATATACTCTCCTGCTCTGTTTTATCTACAAGAATGGGTATTACATGGTGTGGGACCAAGACCTGCCTTTCATCTGTTCGGAACAAACGGGCTATGACGAGGCTTATGTACGCGAGGTGATTAAGGTCTGCCTGCAGCTCGGGTTGTTCTGCAAGGACTTGTACGACAAGTCTGGCATCCTTACGTCACGTGGCATACAGGAGCGTTACCAACGCATCTGCCAGCTTACCAGGCGCACCGCCATCGTCAGCGAACACTCCTTGTTGGATACCGACGAGGTGGAGGAAATCAAGCAAGAGGCGCAAGCCCATGCGACAGCAACCGAACAAAACAACGCCGTGCCCGAGCCACCGCAGCAGAAGCCTGCCACCAAGCGGACACGTAAGACAACCAAGAAGGAAGAGCCTGTTCCCCAGCCTCCCAAGAAGAAAGAGGCTGCAAAGAAAAGCCCTACCTTGTCTCTCGACGCATACATTGAAGAATTAGACCATGATACAATTTGGCTCGACGAGATTCAACTCCTCCATGGAATGAAGTCCGACAAGCTCAGGGAGAGGCTGGGAGAGTTCCGCAGCGAGTGCATCGCAAACGGCAAGACCGAGCATGCCGACATCCAGGATGTCAAGCATCACTTCAACTCATGGCTACGCATCATCTCAAACAAGAAAAACAATGAAAATCAAAACATCATTTCCCGAACCGATAAGCGAAGGGGACATCTACTCTCAGCTGATGGAGAGGAAGCGAAAGACTATGGTTCCTCGTTTTAGCTTCTATCCATACCAAGCCGACGAGATATACACCATGCTCATTGCCGCCTGCAATGCCGAAGTATCGGCAAGAGGAAGAAAATTCCATGCCACCGACCAGTACAAGCGACACATCGCCGACATCGCCAGCTGGCTGTCCACCTGTCGCCGCTCGTCCTTCGGGCTCTTCCTATGCGGCAACCGAGGCAACGGCAAGAGCACGATGGTGCTCGCCTTGCGCTCCCTCTATCAGTTCCTCGACGATTCTCCAGTCGCAGAGCCTGGCGACAAGTTCCCTCGTCCGGGCTTCGAGATTGTGTCAGCCAAGGAGCTCGTTCGCCTCACCAAGGCATACCTCAACCAGAACAAGGAAAACTCCGAGGACGTTTACCAGTACAAGCGACTGCGTGACAAGGAAATCCTATCCATCGACGACCTCGGCACCGAGCCACGAGAGTCCATGAACTACGGCGACTACGTTACTGCAGTAATGGACATGGTAAACTATCGCTACAACCACCAGCTCACCACCATCGCCACCAGCAACCTGGCTCCCGAGGAAATCAAGAGCTACTACGACGAGCGTTTCGCCGACCGATTCCGTGAGATGATGTACATAGTCAACTTCAGTAACGAACCATCTTTCCGCATGAGCCTATGAAAACTGCAAGGAAACTGGAAGAATTGTTTGCGCAATATGTAAATGCAGGGCTTGCACACCAAGCTGCAATGGATAAATTTACAGAAGCTATTGTCTTCAAAGGATTTGACGAGTATTTAGACCAGCCATATATTGAAGAACCCTATATTGGTTTGAATTTATACATCGACTGGGGAGGCAAAATGATGTATGATAAAGAAATAATTGCTAGGATGAGCGAAAAAGGGTATCTTACGCCCGACGATTTTCTTGGTAATGAAGAAAAGGCTTCCGAACAATCCAAGGAAGAAGCCACCGACAAGAAGAAATACGAGAAGCGCAACTGTGTATCCGTCAAATGGGCGCACCCAGAGAACGACAAGTTCTATTTCTCTGTCGGCGTGTCTCACTATGCACGAGGCTATGGCTGGTCAGCACGTGCCTCCGATGGCGAACGCTACTACTGGAAGCGTGGCCACTACTACGAGACCGACAAGAAAGCGGCATACTTCGCCCTCTCCTCCCTGCTCGACTGGCTCGGCAAGCCTTCCGATCGCCTCGGCAAGTGCATGCGCCTGGCCATCTGGACCAACAGGGAGGGGTACGACCTCCGACAGATGGAGCTGTTCGAGTAAACATAACATTGTTAAACCAAGGCACAAGAAGTGTTCTTTGACTTATTGGAATACCGCAAGATTGCAAAGTGGAGATTGCAAAACATTACATTATTATTCGTGTGTATTGCATTGCAAAAAGAAATTGGATTAAACTAATCCAAAACAATCTCGAAATATTTGCTTATCTCATAATTTCAGAGTAAATTTGCCCACAAAAATAGGAACAAACAAAAACGAGACAATTATGGGCATTATTAATTTATTCGATAAGGATGTCACCTTGAATGCTGTCTTGTACATCATACAGCAAATGGGTGGAAAGGTTGATATGCACAAGATATTCAAGACCCTTTATTTCGCAGACCAAAGGCATCTCAGCAAGTATGGTCGTACGATAACGGGCGATGTGTATATCGCCATGCATTATGGTCCTGTTCCATCGAGAACTGATGATATATTCAAGGCTGTAAGGGGAGATAGCTATTTCCCTGCTGGCGACTTGAAAGACTACTTCCATTTCGTTAACAGATACATTGTCACCAACGACAAAAAGCCAAACTTGGATTACCTTTCAGAATCAGACCTGGAATGCTTGAACTATTCCATCAGCGAATGCAAGGACAAAAGCTTTGAGGAACTCACTCGCAAGTCACATGGCTTGGCTTGGGAGAACACGGCAAGAGACCGCGTCATATCCTATGCCGATATATTGCGAGAAGAAGGTGACACAGAGGGATACGTAGAGTATATATCAAACAAATTGGAGCTGGAAAGCTCATTTTGCTAATGGAAATACCATCTACACTCATCGAATTGCGAATCGAACGAGGCACCATACTGCACTCCACCATGTTTGAGAACATTGACCATGGCAAATTTTTTGTCATTGTCGGAATAAGCGAAGAATTTGTGGCAGGCTTCTTCTTTATCAACTCCAAGGTCAACAAACATATCGAAGAAAAGCAAGCACAGCTTGATATGCAATATCCACTCAGAAAAAATGATTATTCATTTCTTCATCATGACTCTTTCCTCTGTGCCACGAGGATAGAGAAGATACAACGCTCTAAACTTGCCGATACGATAACGTCCGGAGTAACAACCATCATCGGAAGCATGAAACCGGAGCACATGGAAGAACTGCTTGAAAAGGCAAGGGAATCCATATTGTTCTCAAAAATTCAAAAGAAACTATTTCTATACTAAGATATATCAAGGAGCGGTGCCTCAAGCATCGCTCCTTCTCTTATCCCATTCAAGCGGTATTCCAGTAATGGCATGCCGCTTTTTTCGTGCCCATAAATTAAAGAAATCATGAGCAAGAAGACATTATTCTACACAATCAATGGGAGTTTGCGTTGCCTTCAGGGCGACACCACTCGCCCACACATACATTACTTCGATGATCGTTGGCCTGAGCCAATGATTGCACGTTGCACAGGACAATACATGATGTATCGTCCTCGCAAGGTCAGAAGAAGATATAACAATACATTCGTCGGCAATCGTTAATTTTGCAAGCGTATGAACAGTAGAGAGTTCTATAATTTGGTAAAGATGACACGTTACGCACAGAAGCGGTTCTTCTCCGCCACTAACTCCATCGAGAAGAAAGGATGGCTTGCCACGAGCAAAGGATACGAGAACAAGCTTGACGCAGAGATTGAACGTGTCGAAAAAATAATAAACAACAAAGAATTATGATGAAAAAGTACTTAGGAACAAAACTTGTCACTGCCATGCCAATGACAAGCCCAGAGGCTGAGGTCGTACTCGGCAGAGTCATCAAACCAGCCAAGCACAGCTGTTCCGTCGAGGGCTACCTCATTCAGTATGAGGATGGCTATCGCTCTTGGTCGCCAAAGGAAGTCTTCGACAAGGCTTACAGACCTGCCGACAACTTCCTTGACAGATTGGTCATTGAGCGAGACGAGTTGCAAAGGCGGCTTCTCGATCTCAAGACATCGCTCATGACAGACGGCTTCCATGAGAAAGTGGGCGACAAGCAATTCTACTGGATGCAGGAACAGCGCAACGCCATGGAAATCTACGTCGAAGTGCTCAACAAGCGAATAACCCACGCCATCAACAACAAGTAGCCCATGCACAGCATTCTGAAGTCGAACCGCCGAGCCGATATCTCGTTCTCCCACACAGGTCAGATAAGCATATCGGCAAATCTTACCAAAGCCCTCGACCTGCATCCAGGGGATGCCATAGATATAAAGACCGACGGCTTCGAGTATTACATCTACATACGTTCTCCGGGCACACCGGGCGTACGATACGAGGCACAGTGCTTCCCCTCCAACAAGAAGGGGAGGCACTTTCGTGCATACAGCCGCCGCATCTGCAAGACCATGCTTACTGCTTGCTGCTGCACGGAAAAGGTAGAACTTGCCACAGGCGAGACTATCACGCAGGGCGGCATCAAGTACATTACGATCATAACAAGACTCATCCTCAACCATGATTAAAGAAACGAAACTCGGCGGTTTTTCCGCCATGCCACTCGACTACGAGGCATCCGACGGCGAACTCTCCACCGCCCTTGGAGTGGTCTCGGAGAATGGAGCCCTATGCCCAATATTGCAGCCAAAGACTGTAATGACATTCTCCAAGACCTCGCTCAAGGTCGTCTATATCCATGAGACCTCGGCATTCCATTACTACATCGTCCACGACACGGAGACTGGAGAAGTGTATTACACCGAGCAGGAACAGCAGAAAGACCCCATCCTACAACTCATACACAGCTTTGGAGCGACAAATATTTACAGCTTCGCCACGATTGGGAACACCCTCATTGTGCTCACGGAGCAAGGAATGCACTACTTCCTATGGAAGAGCAAGACAGACGGATACTTACATCTCGGCACCCACCTTCCTGAGTGTCCCATATCCTTCGGCCTGCAAGCCGAGGTCGTGAGAACCGACGAGTTCGACATTTCCTTCGATGGAATAGATGAAGGCAGCATATTCAACGAGTTCTCCGACAGCAACAAGACAAGGGTGACAAGCCAGGTGCTCGCCAAGGTCAACAAGTTCATAGCCGAGGAATCCACCAACAAGGGACGTTTCATCTTTCCGTTCCTGGTGCGTTACGCCTACCGGCTTTACGATGGTTCGCTCACCATGCACTCCGCTCCGATATTGATGATAGCGTCCTCGGACCTTGCGCCGCAGGTTTTCTACGAGCACATCACGGGAAAGAAACAATACACCGATGCGAAGCTTCGAGTCGTAGGAGCGTTGTCCAGTCTCGACTATGCGGTTGTCGGTCAGTCGTACTTGGACAGCCTCGCAAATTGGAAGGACATCATACGCTCGGTTGACATATTCATATCCAAGCCTATCTACACCTACGACCAAAACGGACAGTGCTCCGGTTTCAAGCAGTCATCCGATATCGACTCGTACTGTGTATGCTACCATTCCAACCAGAACGTTGACCCTCTTGGCATCAAGTTCCCTATCCGCTACCAAAAGAACACCTTCAACAAACTGTATGCCTTTACCTTTGGAGAATCGGCGGCAAGCGACAAGCTCACGTATCCAGCAGGACGGCTAATGATACCTCGCCGTTCGGTCGATGCCGTGCGCGAGGACATACGCTCCACCTCTCAGTTTTTTCTCCTGGAGAGCATCAAGGTGGACGAATTGACAACCACACGCACATTGATTGACGTGGAGGAGGATTACCTGCAGTCGCTGTTGAACAGAGAGGTGATGAGCGACGACTACGACTCTCACGACACCATCGTACCGCAATACGCCTTCTCCTACAACTCCAGAATCAATGTCGCAAACATCAGCAAGCAGCTGTTCCGTGGATACCATGCCGCCTCACAGTTCTGCTACACCAATGGTTACGTGGCAAACTTCAGTGATGCACAGACTACCATTTTAGATTACAAGTCCTCGTACATGGTCTATGTGTTCATCAAGCAGGACGGAAAGGACATCGTCGTGGCGTGCGAGAGCTATGCATTCTCTGCCTACTGGCATCCTACGCTCTTCATATACTACCCGAACATCAACGCATACAAGGCGGTGATATGCGACATGTACACCTTTGCGAAATACTACGAGGTTCCGCTTACCGCCCATGGATTCCTCAACGGTGCGTTCTATTTCGGAGGATGGGACAACCCTACCAAGGAAGGCAGCCAACCAACGCTGTCATCCATACAAGAAAGAACCATCAGCGTACCCAACAAGATATACACTTCCGAGGTCAACAACCCCTTCTACTTCCCTACCACTGGCATCAACACCGTTGGCACGGGCACCATCCTCGGCATTTGCGCCGCCGTAAAGGCTCTCTCCCAGGGGCAGTTCGGACAGTTCCCTCTCTATGCCTTCTCCACCGATGGCGTCTGGGCGCTGGAAGTCTCCTCCACAGGCTCCTACTCAGCCAAGCAACCAGTCACACGAGAGGTGTGCGTCAACTCCAAGAGCATCACACAGATGGATTCCGCCGTCCTCTTCGCCACAAACCGTGGCATCATGCTCATACAGGGTTCCACGGCCACGTGCATCACCGATGCCATCAACAACGAGATTTCGCTCTCGCTCCCAGACCTCCCATACTTCAGCAAGGTGCTGGAGAAGTACAAGGTTCTCCTCTCCGACGTGCAAAAAGCATTGCTGGGCAATGTCACCATTGTTCCGTTCATCGACTACCTGAAGAATTGCCGGATGGTCTTCGACTACACGCACCAACGCATCATCGTTTACAATACCGAATATTCCTACGCCTACGTGTATTCGTTGAAGACCCAGCTGTGGGGAATGATGCTCAGTCAGGTAACGGACACCGTCAACTCCTACCCTGAGGCTTTGGCGATGGACGCAAACGCAAACCTCGTGGATTTCTCGGATTCGCAAGCCACCGAAGGGGCGGCTATGATAGTTACCCGTCCATTCAAGCTCGACGATCCCAACGCATTGAAGACCATCGACACGCTCATCGTGCGAGGCACGTTCCGCAAGGGACACGTGCAGACCGTCCTCTATGGCAGCGTGGACCTCTTCAACTGGCACCTTGTGGCAAGCTCCGTCGATCAATACATACGAGGCATCCGTGGCACACCATACAAGTACTTCCGCCTTGCCCTCGTATGCAACCTGCAGAAAGGCGAGGGCGTGCATTCATTCACCACGCAATACATGCCACGACTTGACAATCGTCCAAGGTGACAACACCAAAAAGAGGGACATCATCACGATGCCCCTCTTCCCCATTCTCAAAACTACTAACAATCAAAAAACATGAGAAAATTCATTTATCCTAAAAAGGCTTCAGCTTCCTTCGCAAGGTAACCTTGCGAGATACCAACGCCGTCTTCATCTTCTTCTTCAGCTGAATCATCTTCTGCTCCCAGTTGGGCGCACTGTTCGGGAAGGTTATGCTCAGCCAGTCCTGCAGCACCCTGCACACCATGTACTCGTGCACGAGCGTCCTCACCAGCCTAAGCGTGCTCTTGGCGAATCCGTCGGGCAATCTCATGGAGATGGTGTACTCGTCGGGAGCCACGAACGTGTCGTCGAGCACCTCGCCATCCAGCACGACCTCGTCGGTGTACGGATAGAGCTGCTCCACGCATTCGTCATGGGCGAGGTTCAGTACCCTGGTCACACGGTCCACATTACCTTCCTCTGCTATGTCCCGCACCTGGTGCCGTGCGTGTTCCGCATCCTCGCCCATGACATCGCCCTCCACGAAGGCGTAGTTGCTGATGTCATAGAGCAATTGGTCACGTCTGAACGCAAGCTTTACTGTCTTCGGCTTACGTTCGTTGCCTTCATATAACTCCATAACCGATTCCTTCAATTCTTACGCATTATATGTGGGGCGAGTTGGACGGCTGCGCTTATAGAGCGCACGCTTCACTATCTCAAGGCTCGCCTGGCTGTGATCCACGTAGTCCTTCGCATCGTCCTTGTTGGTGATGGTGAACCACTCGCTGAGCGCCACGTCCACCAGATAGGCGTGGATGCCGTTGCCTAACGAGTCGGCCGAGGCATTGTTGTAGTTGCTCGGCAGTTTGAACGAAAGACTCAACTGTCCGTCATTGTCTATCTCCTGCTGTATGAGGTTGCTCGTGGTGGTCGTGTCCTCGTCGAGATACTCGCCAAGCAAGCTCTTGAGGGTGCTGAAAGCATTGGCCAACGAACGCCGAAGCTGGTAGCTGTTCTCAGCATCCTCGCTCGCCTGCATGTTGCTCGCCTCCTCGTAGCCCTTGCCACTCGCCTCTCTCGCCTGGCCAGTGAGAAACGCCTTGTTCATCACGTCGTACATGAGTTCTTTCACCTCCAGGCTTACCGTAAGGGTCTTCTTGTTTTCTGCCATAACTGTGTATTTTAAAGTGATTGATTACTTCAAGTCTTCTTCGCCTTCCCCACCCTTGTCCGGCTCGGCTGGCTTCGTGACGTAGGTCGGCCTTGTGGGTCTCTTTTTGTAGAGAGCCTTCTTGTGAACGCCAACCAAAAGCTCGTTGGCGGCCGTTCCGTAGTTGCCCGCCTCCTTCTTGTTGCAGAAGGCGAACCACTTGGCCACGATGTTCATCACGAAGAAACTAACAAGCTCCTTGTTCATGCTGTTCTCCAACGTGGTGTCGAAAGACTGCGAGAGACAGAGCTTTATTTCCCAGTCGCCGTTGTCCTTGGTCTGCTCATCGGCAAGCTGTTTCTTCAGTTGCTCGCACACCGCTATCTGGCTCTCGCTCCAGAAGCGCTCCAGCATCTCACGGTCGGCGTCCGTGGTGAAGATGCGGTCGTATGCGTCATCGTCCCCGTCCATTTTCTTACCAGCATAGCTGGTGGTCTTCGCGACCTCGGTAAGAACGCTGTCCTTATCCACTGTCAATGTTACTTCTGTCATCCTCGATGTGCATTTATAGATTAGAAACCAAACAAGCTGTAGCTCACCCCTATCCCAACGTATGGACAGGTGCGACCGTCCAATGTAACGCAATAGCCAATGCCCGGTCCGACGACCAACCTGTGCGGCCGTTCGGGGGGCTTGGTTATGGTGACCGTTCTTGTCACATACTTGGTCATGGCAAGCACCTTGATGCTGTCAAGGCACGGACGGTAGCCGCTCACCCATGCCACATAGCTTGTGTCACGATACACCTTCTGCACGATGGGCACGCCCACCACCTCCATCACGCTATCGCCTGCGACGGAGTCGTGGCGAGGTCGTGCCATTGCCATCGGAACACGAAGGGTATCGTAACGCAAGACTAACGAGTCCTTCGGTACGGGCAGCAGGTACGGAATGGTGTCCACGTATGTCGTTGAGTCCACCTTAACCTTCGCCTCGTTCCGTTGCTTTTCCTTGTCACGGAAAAGCCAGATGGTGTTGCATACAATAAGTAAAAACGCTACAAGGAGCGGCCAATATCTTTTCCAAAACTTTTTCATGTCAATTTTACATTTAGAGCCATCTTGGCCAACAGGAGATACCTCTTTCTGCTGGATAGTCCATTCGTGCCACCGTTAATCTTTCGGGTAATCGCGTTGATGTTGTCAGCGTCGGCGAGTTCGTTCAGTCCGTGCTTCATCCAATACCACATGGAAGAGCGAACCGCCCCAAGCGGCTGCTCCAGAAGCTCAGGCTTGCTCACCACGTCGAAGCCGCAATATCGTTTGTACGCCACATAGTTCGCCCTGCCAGTTATCTGTATCAGCCCCCTGCCCTTGTATCTCACGCCGTCCCCTTTGTGCGTGTTACCTAAGTCGGCGCGCCACTCATACGCCTTGCCGCTGGCAAGCTCTTTGGTGTATCTCAGCTCACAACTCTCGTGTGCTATCTGCGCCAGATAGTGCGCCCATCTCAGCGGTGTGTCGATTTCAAAATCCTTGGCAAACCGATTTAGGAAAGGCAGGAACCTCTCCGCCCTATCATTAGCGTTAGGCATCGCCATCAGCAGCTGTTCCAGTCGTATTTCCTTCTCTTCCATCGTGTACTAATTGCGTTTAGAGTTCACCCTATGATTTCAACTTATCCAAGTTTACATCAAAGTGACGTGCCGTCTTGTCAACCATTATCTGTTGCAGTATCTTCCAGAAGCGGCTCTCGCTCTCTGGCCTGCAGCTACTCTCGTTCTCCAATATCGACCAGAACTGCTCGAAACAGATAACGCCAGTAATCACATACGACAAGGGGATGGTGACATGGATGAATACCCAGTGCTCGGCGAGGAAGCCGAGGATGATGAGCGACAACCGCTTCGGTATCGTCTGCTTCACAACCTTGCCGAAGGCGAACGAGGTGAACTTGGCCTGCTTGCGCTTTGTCTTGTCTGGATAGGACACGTGCACACGCTTGTCAAGCCTGTACGCCGTCCATGCGTCATAGAGGATGAACACAATGGCCACTATGATGAGAGGGAACGTAGGCTTGAACTCGCCTATCATCCATCCCACGATGCCGCCCAATGCCATGGCGGCCAACTTCCAAAGGTTAAACACTACTCCCATGGCTCGTCCTCCTCCATCATCTTGTCCCAGTCGATGGAGTCCTTCACCTTCCATCCCGCATGCTGGGTGTCGATTATAAACTTGCTTGCCGCCTGCGAAAACTCCACGAACTCCTCCTTGGTCTTGAAGGTCATATAGACGGCAACGCCGTCCGAGTCCTCGTTGGTCTTCACCTCAAGCGGATACTCCACGCTTTGGCTCCGCTCGATGGCGGCGAAGTTGAGCTGGTTGGTCTTCGACAGATACACACTCTCGCCCTTCCACTCGAAGCCGTTTAGGATAACTTTGTCCGAATACTCGTTGACGGCAGCTATCACCAAATCCTTCACCTGCTGTAGGCCAGGCGGATATTTGAAGCGTTCCCGCAGTTGGCTTCCATCAGGAAGGACGTAAATAAGCGTCCATTCATGCTTGCCTGTTCGAAGCACGCCGTTGATGTTGTTCTTTTCCATAATGATAATTTTTAAGTGTAGAAATATCTGATCACGCCATTGCCGACCACCTCGCTCTGTATGACAGTTCTGAATGGAAATCCGTCCTCTATCCGCTCGATTTGCCGGTGCAGGTCTTTCATCTCCTCGGAGTTCGTGAAGAACTTGCCAATCATGTCTGTGTCCTGGAACTTGAAGGAGACGAGGTCTCTCAGTCCGTTGTCCGTCTTCACGTCCTTCTCGAAGTCAAGTATCACCAGTTTCTGGTTTTGGATGGCGGCGAGCCTGGTCACCTTGCCGGGGAATCGTTTCTTCCCGTCCTTTGGGCGATACTTCACGCCCAGCTCTGAAAATTCTCTCATCCTTTGTCGAGTAAGTTTATAGTATAAATGACAGCAGTCCGCGTGTTTGGCCATGCCCTTGAAAGAGCCTATCAGTTCCTTGCGCCGCCTCCTGCTTCTTACCTTGGCGAGATGTCTCGCCACTTTCTGCTTGGTGCGTTTCCTCACAAGCGAATGCGTTCCGTAATCCACATATCCCAGAAAGTCTATGCCTGCGAAGGTTGGCCTCACAGCCTCGCTTGGCTTTATCTCAAGCCCCAGTTCACTCAGTAGCGAATGTAGCAAGTTCCTCGTCTCCCAAAGCTCCCTCTTGCTGTTCGACCTAATCACGATGTCGTCGCAATATCGGTAATATCTGCTGCGTCTCTCGCCGTTGCTGCCAATGTAATAACCCACATGTTCCTCAATGATATGGTCTATCTCGTTCAAGTGAAGGTTCGCAAGGCATTGGCTGCTACGAAGCCCTTTCGACAGTCCCCTTGGCAATAGCTCTACGAACCTGTCCATGATGGCAAGAACCTTCTTGTCGCTGATGTACAACCTGAGTTGCCTCTTCATGACACCTTGCAAGATGTTATCGTAGTAATGGCGGATGTCGCTCTGGTAGTAGTAAAGCGTTGGATCCTTCTGCAAGTCCTCATGCAATCGGTTGTGCAGCCAGTGCATTCCCCTGCCCTTGATGCTGCTCGCAGTGGTCACGATGAGCGATGGATACACATAGGCTTCCACCACGACCATCACCGCATGGCATCCCACTCGTGAGTAAACGTCGGGTGCCTGCACTCTCCTCACCTTCGGACCGTCCCTCACGTCCATCGACCTGAATCGTCGAACCTTGAACGTGCCGTCCTGTAGTTCCTTCCTCAGCTTCGCTACGTACAGGTCACGCTTGGGCTTGTATTTCTCCCTCTGCTCCTCCACCTCAAGGTGAGAGATGACATAGTCGAAGGAGGCATACAGGTTCGAGACCGAGACTATCTCTCCCAGCATGTCGGCGATTGGATATTGTATGTTCCCTTTCGCCAAGTAGTCTTTCTGTTCCAATTGTTTTACGTTTTTACATCCCCTCTGCTTTCAGAAGGTCTCTTGATGTTTCGGCTTTCCACAATGTCGTGCTGTTGCCGTGGCTCACGGTTCTCGCCTCATGCCGTCGCCCATCACGTGGGCAGTGGCTGTGTTGCGATTGTTTTTCGGGGAATGCAGAAAACTCACCCCCCTGTAAGTTCCTTTGTTTTCCAGGCGCGTGCCGTTGTTCGAGTTCGAGTTCGAAGAAACGTTGTTCGCATTCAGATAGACGAGGCCGCCATTCGAGTTCGCATTGTTGCTCGACCGACCAACGACACGGCAGCGGAACCGTTCCGCACCCGCTCCCTCCACCGTGCGTGTCTCTGTCTCGGAAGCGGACAAGATTCACCTTGCGACCGCAAAGGTCATAATATTTTTCGAGCAGGGAAGTTTATCTTTTTACAAGCACACCCGAAAATTTTCCCTTTCCTCGCCTTTGGGGAACGAGAAAAGGGAAATGCCCTTTCGTTTTTCGCTGCGCTACGCTTTACGCTTTTTCGCTTTCCGTCTCATCGTCAAATACGATTTCGCCGCTGAAAGCCAGGCGCGCGCCGCTGC
>DJOI01000022.1:34482-73672 GCA_002439605.1 Candidatus Segatella mututuai
TGCCCGACCGACCAACGACACGGCAGCGGCCATGATTGTACCATTGGACGTCAGAATAGTTGAGTACCCATTTGCTGTTGTCGGTGGTCTCACGGCTCATGATGATGTCGCAATACCTGCCGAACTTCACACGTCCCACGCAATAGCCACTCACGTTGCGGCCTTGCACGATGCGCTCCTTTCCTGTGTACGGGTCATGTATGTGCCATTTCGCATCGACAGGCTCGTCACCCTTCTCCACATACTTGTTCTTTCTGAAATCATAGTATGTATTGACGTTCACAGCCACATAGTCCATGATTTCCCACATGCAAGCCACCCAGTTCTGCAATCCGAATATGATGTTGCCCTGTCCGTTCGGCGTTCCTATGCGAGTCACGTTTCCATACGAGTTGAAGTTGTTGCTTCCAGTCGTGTAGTCCGCGCCGCAACCCGTTCCGCAAAGAGCTTGTATGTCCCTGTCGCCATAGAGTGCCATCACGAGATTGGCGATGTCCTTGCTCTCCTCGTAGCTCACGGAATGGAAGCCCTTGCCTCTCATTCGGCAGAGGAAAAGCAAGTCGGCGTAGGTGTAGTGCAGGCTCGCAGGAATGCTGACGTTGGCAAGCTCGCCCTCCGAATCGACCTTCCACTCGGCGGATGTCTGCTGCGTCCCGTCGCCTCGCTGCGTCTTCACGCCGCTCACGCTCCTGGCACGCTTCATTCCGTCCGATGTCATGCCATAAACGCCCACCATGTCCTGCTCGTGCCATACCCAGTCTGGCTCGATGGCCTCTATCTCGGAAGAGTCGGTGGTGAGCACCATGGTGTTCCCGAACCCATCGGGAGAGGTGAAGAGGAAAGTCTTCGCTCCCACTGGCACGTCACAGAAAACGTAGTCGCCAAAGACGAAGTCGAACTGCGCATGGCTCACGTTCATGTTGAACGTGCCCACGACCTTGCCGTCCGATCCGAGGAACACACCGCCTATGGTGGAGTCGTTCAGCCCTGGCCATCTCACCTGCCTCATTCCGTCCACGCTCACCTGGTACACGCCGTTGGCTGAGTTCTCCTGCGGCGTTGGCGCGTTGTCACCCTTGCTCAAGCCAGTGGCATAGACCGCCGAATGCTCCTTTACGAGCAACTCCGACAGTGTGTACCTCTTGGTGGTCTTGGCTGTCGATATTGGTTCGTTCTCCTTGGCGTTCGAGGACGCAAGCATATATTTCCGCTGGTTCTTGAAGTCGTTCACGCCCTTGTACCAGTAGCGGGGTATCAGTTTCATCAAGTCGTAGCCCATGCCCGAGTTGTCGTTGGGGTCGAAACTGTCACCGTTCGCAAGCACGGTGTAGTCAGAGTCGCTCACCATCTTGGCATGCAGCTTCCCGTCCGCCTCCAATTTGCAACGATAGGCATGGCTGCGGCTCTCTATCTCCTCGAAGTGCCCGCTCTTCCTGTACTCGTTGTTGAAGGCGTAGCCAGTCGAGTTGTCGAGGTTGGTGATGTTCTGCGAGTCGTCCTCGGCATCGTCGAAGCGGATGGTGGAGTACTGGGAGTTGAATATCTCCAGCTTAGGGAAATAGGCAGCGAAATTGCCAAGTAGATCAGTGGACACAAAGTCCTTCATGATCCATCGTCCCGTCAGTCCGGAGCACTTGCCAGCCTCCCCATAGCTGTTGCCGTTCACGTCAAGGCCAGTTGCGCCACTGTCTATGAGTGCCTGCAACACTGCGCTCTCGCCATACACGTAAAGGTTGGCAAGACCTATGTTGCGTATCCTCGAACCAGCCTTCACCGCGTCAAGGAGCAATTGCGTGGAGTCTATCTTCTCGCAACCGCTGATGAGCACGTCCTTCACGTTGCCAATTCCCTCGAACGACAAGCCGCCAGGATATTCCAGCCTTGGCAAGTTCTTGAACGACAAGCGTGTCATTGTCGATGGCAATGAAAGCGTGGTCACAGGAGCGGTTTCCGCTATGTCGATGCTCGCAAGCTGCGAACCCTCGGCACGCACCTCCCCAAGACGTGGGCAGTAGGTCGCCACCACTCCCGTTATCTTGGTGTTTCGGATGTCTATGCTGCGCAAGAAGCTCTTGTTGCCGAGGTCGAGCTGTGTGATGGCACCTGTACCCTCGTCAGGTGTGTATTCATCGCCGCCCATCACGAGCTCCTGCAGCATCGCACAATTGGATATGTCGAAGCCCTCTGCCTTCGGCGTGCAGCCGCTCAGGTCAAGGCTCGCAAGCCTCTCCGCACCAAACACGTATAGCATCGTACCCGAGCCTGTGGCGGTCGTTCCGCTCTTAAGCGTATAGCTTTCACCAGCTTTCAGGTAGCAACTGTCCACGCAAGCATCCGCACGGTCCACTCCGATGCCGAAGAATCCGTCGCTGGCTGCAGTTATCCCGACTGCTATCTGTGTGCCGGTGGCTCTCATCTTGAATGGATTCTTGTACAGGTCGCCAACCTGGTAGAAACCATCACGGTAGGTGAAGCGTTTCTTGAAGGTCACAGGCAAGTCCTCGGTTCTCAGTCCATGCACGGCATAGAAGTAGTTGGCGCCAGCCTTCGAGTTCTCGATGTACTTTCGCTCGCCGTCGAACGACGATATGACCTTGGCCCACTTGTCTATGCGGTCGGTTATCCATATCTTGGTGCAGCCGTCTGCGGAGAACACCTTGATGCCGTCCGCCTCGGCGTTTCTCATGGCTGCAGCCACGTCGTGCAGCGTGATGGTGGATGCGCCGCCATCCTCCAGCCAGAACTTGTCGCCCTTGTACGATTGCTGGAACATCACGCTGTTCCAACCTTGGTAGAAGTGCTTCGGGTCTTCCTTCGAGTCCAAGTCCCATGGTACGGTGATGCCGCAGTCGTTGTCGGCAAGCCAGCAGCAGTCACCATCGTACCAATGGTTGAAGTAAGCCCTCGTAAGTCCACCTGCGTCAAGGTAGAACGCAACCATCATGTTCTTGCTTCGCTGGTCAACGGCAAGGCAATAGTCAGAGCCTACCACGTAGCACAGCGTTGAGCGCACGTTTGCGTGCTCGTGTAGTTCCTCGCACCATTTTTTCAGGCGATGCTCCTTAGTGCCGCTCACGGTCTGTCCATGGAGCGTGATGTCGCCGTCGCCCTCGCCAAGATCCTGCGAGCACTGCTGCGTCCACTCCAGCCACTTGTACAGGTTGTAAGGCACCTTCTTTCCTTGTGCGTAGAGGTCGTTGAGGTCGTCGTCGTCCGGATAGCGGCTCTCGTAGTAGCCGAGCCATACAGGCTCGCCGGTGGCTGGGTCTATGCGCATGAGGTCTTCCACCGTGTTCACTCCCTGCAACCAACAGAAAGAGTCGTACTTCAGGTACTCGAAGCACTCCACGGGGTTCAGCGTCCTGCCTGTCACCACCCATTGCTTGGTGCTCTTGTCCCAAGATATCTTTCCTGTGGTGTCCTTCCATGTTCCGCCCACGTACTTCACATACTTGTCGTCGCTGGTATGATACACAGTGCCCCAGTCATAGTTGACCACCTCGTCAGAGAGCACCTCCGCCAAGGTCTTTTCGATGTCGGTGGTGTCCGCCACGGCGGTTGTCTCTGTCATGCCTCCCGTTCCATCGTTCTCCAGGAAGACATGCTTAGGACCGCAATACTCACTGAGCATGTAGATGTTCGAGGCGATGAGCTCGTCGCTCTTGCCAAGCGTCTGCGCCTTGAACACGTTGATGTCTTGGTCTTTCTCTGCCACAAGTTCCACGAAGTCTCCGTAGTTGAGGCACGAAGAGTTGTAGCCGTCCACCTTCTCGAAGCCAAAGAAGTCTGGATTGCCCTTGTCCACGTTGAAGTTCGCCTTGGCATGGAAGTAGGCGTACGTCTCGTTGGTGGCGTCGATGCTCTGCGCGTCCGTGCGGAACAGGGCGCAAGAGACAGAATCAATGCTGGTGTTCAGAGTCCCAGCGCCATTGTAGGCGTTCTGCGCCGGTGTCATATAGTCCGCACCCAGCGCACGCTGAGTCTTGTTCATCAGCTCCATCATGGCGCCGTTGTTCGCACCGGTGGAGTCCGAGTAGTCCACCTTGATGGTGATGGTCTTTACCCAAAGACCGCCATCTATTACCTGCACCTTGTACTTGGCGGCCATCTTCTTCGCCGTCTGGAACTTGGCAAGTGCCACAGCGTCGTTATTGAAGTCCTCCTCGGTGTGCAGCATCTCTATCTTGCAACCCTTGAACTTGCCCTTCTTGTTCTTCACTGGTCGAAGGGATGATGTCGTGCCTTGGTTCACGGTAGGCACCTTATAGACGACGCAGTCCTGCCATGGTCTGTCTGGGAATCGGATTACCCAGTCATAGTAAGCCTTGGTCTTCTTGTCGCCGTCCAAGGTGTCAAGGTAACCAGGGTAGCTCGAAGGTATGTCGGGCGTCTCGGCGTTCTTCAGGAGCGTCACGCAACAAAGGCCAGCGTTCATGCAGGCTTGCAGGGTAGGTCTGTCCTTGGTCGTTCCCTCTGCGGTCTGCGATGCCATCACCTGGTTCTTGTTGTACTCGCTAAGCATGGCAGACGTGTCCTTCAAGCCCACAAGATAGTTGTTCAGAGCTTGACGGTAATTATAATAGGTGGCCCAGCCTGTAATCTTGTACAGGTAGATGTCAGCCTTCGTTCCGTCGAACTTGATGGTCTGATCGTTGTTGGCGAACTTGCCCGCATTGTGTAGTAGCAAGCGGCGGCGAAGTCACCGTTCACGAATATCTTGACGGCACCGATGCCAGAGTATGGCGCGATGCCCGAAGGCTCCACCACGATGTCGAAGCGTGTCTCCTTGTCAGTGGCATACAGGGCTATGGCCGTCTGCTGTGCGCCCAGGTCGCCAGGGTTCACGGCGGTGGCACCGTCACAGGTGAAAACGAGCTTCTCGCCAGTGAGGTAGAATCCCAATTGGTTCTCGCCAAGGCAGTCGATGAGCCTTGCCGTCCTGTCCTCCACGTTCTTCACCTTCACCGTGAAGCTGATGGCCATTCCGTTCTGCTCGATGCTGTTCGACGAGAAAGGCTTGAAGCTGCACTCCGACTTCATGTCCTCGGCGATGCGCAACGCCATTCGCCCGTTGTCACTGTCCGTACCATACGACGGAGTGCCGTAGCTGTCCTTCACGAAACCGTTGCTGGACCAGTTGCATCCTTCTACGGTTATCTCTGCCTGGCCGTCCTTGATGGTCTTGTCCTCCTCGCCGTTGCTTCGGGAGTCCATGAGGATGTTGAACTCACGCTGCGTGCTCACCTCCTCCACGTCAACGAGACTGCCGTCTATGTTGAACGAAGCCACCTGCGATGACACCCCACCACATTCCACGTAGATGTCGATGGTCTTGCTGCCGTCATGCACGCTCTCCAACACCTGCTTGGTGAATATGTTGGTGGACGAGCGATAGGCCACGTTGGTACTCTCCGCCTTGCCGTCATAGAGAATGACAGCCTTTGGCTCGTCATTGTTGGCTTGATATACGGCATAGTCGATGTTGATGTACTCATACAGCTTTCGCTTGCCGTCGATGGTGTCCGTGTACCACCGTGTGGCGACGACAGGCGCATTGTTGCCTTCCTCGATTACCATGACGGCAGTATGCAGATAGTTGCCCACAACGCCCGATCCTACGTCCTCCCCGTGTATGCGGATAGGATATGCGCCGTGCTTCAACTGTGTATCGCAACAGTTCTTTGGGTCTATCACTACGTCGTGCTGGTAGGTGTCGAGCACCACGCTCGTCCCCAGTTCCTTCCATTCTCCGTCTATCTGCATCTCCGTGACGCATCTGATGCCCTTGTCGCTGGCGTTGTTGGCAAATTTGTAGAGAGGTATCTTCTTCGACGCTCCACCTACGGCCAGTGCCGTGCTCGCCGTGTAGTTCAATGTCTGCGCACTCGTCACGGTCACGTCCACGCCGCTCACGTTCACGTTGCGGCTGCCAGTGTTGCCGGCATCGTCGTATGCCACGAGTTGGAAACGCTTGGTCGTGGCCGTCTGGAAGTACGAGGAAACATCCATCTCGAAGTCGTAGGTGTCGCTCGTGGCCGACGATGCACGATTAAAGACGAAGGTTTCCAGCACCAGGTTCGTGTCTCGATCCTTCAGAAGCACCTTCTCTATCATATTGCTCAGTTCCTCCTTGCCCTGCATGGTAATGCTTCGCACGGATGCCTTGAGGACGATGCTGCCCCCTGCCTTGGCATACAGCGGACTCTGCTCGCATTGCACGCTGACAATGGTTCCACTGCTCTCGCCACCGCTTCCTGTACCAACTGCAAAGGCTATCTCGTTGCCTATGCCCTCTCCCTCTGCGTTGGTGAGCTGCAGCTTCACAACGCCCTCGGTCTCTGCATCGATATGGATGTCGGCTGGAGTGTTCTTGTAAGCGCCACCAGAGGAATAAGGCTCCTCGCTGTCCTTGGCGGGCTCGTCGGTGCAGGTCACTTTCGAGTTTCCCCCACCGCCAAACTCCATCCATGGCTTCTCGTCTGCAGGGTTGATGTCCGCCACACCTCTGGTAAACTGGTAGGCCTTCCACATAGGCGAGCCGTTGCTTGTGGTCTCCGCTGTCTTGAAGGTAAGCACAACGCCTGTCTTGAAATAAGAGAGGCCGCTCTCCTGCTCCAAGTCCTGCACGGCCTTGATGGCGGTCGATAGTGTGTATTGCGTGTCACCGCAAAGGGCGTTCACGTTCACGGTGTTACCGATGGACGACCCGTTGCTGCCGAAGTCCGTCCAGTTGGCCTCCTTCTTCCAGTCCTCCTCCGTTTTCTTTCCAGGATTGGTCCATTGCTTGTTTTGCCAGCCACTATCAGTGATATAGCTGAGCACAATGCCGGGTTTCATGTAGTCGTCGCCATTTTCGAGGTCTGCAATCTTCTCCAATACAACAGAGAAGGTGACGGCACGGTCGTTCAGTCCAAGCAGCACGTTTGTGTTGATGGTGTTGCGAGCCACTATCTCGTCCGCTTGCTTGCCTATGGTCTCCGTTGTGGCTGCCATTGCGCTACCCAAAGCATTGACCTTGCCCTGCATCTCCTTGCCCTCGTCTCCGGGGAAGGCTGTGCCCGTGTCATGTCCAAGGGAGATGTCGCTGCCCACAAGCACGAGGCTCTCGCCATTCCAATGATAGCACTTGCCTGTGGAGGCTACATAAATCTTTCCAGCCTCAGGTTGACGACCGTTGTCCGTAGAGACACCGAAAATGCTGCCGTCCGCCCAATCCAAGTAATAAGACGTGGTGTCGTTGTCCTCATCGCTCGAGGACTCCTTCAGCAGGAAGCAGCGTACGCTCTCGTCATAGATTACTTGACAGCCGCCCGTCTCGGAAGAACTGTCCGAGGAAGGATATTTGACCATTACGCCGCCCTCGTCATCCACCTTTTCGAAATCCACCACGTCATCGTATCTCGTAGGGATATATGCGGAAGGCAACAGACCACTCTCGTCAAGCGGTGCCAGTCCACCTGCCTCACCTTTGGTGCCAATAAAGTCATTGATGTCCTTCTGAGCCTTGTCGGCAGACTTTTGCGCATTGTCAGCAGCGGTAGAAGCCGCATTTGCTGTAGTCTGGATATTGTTGACCTGGTTCCCCATGGTCGTCTGAGTGGAACGAAGGCTCTTGATGTCCTCCTTGTTCTGGCTTACGTCCACCTTCACTGCGTTAATATCTCCAGTGAGCTGCTCCACGGCCTCCATGTACTCAGTACTGTCAACGGTGGGGTTGCCGCCATCCTTGCCTGTTGCCACCCATTCGCCACCGTCCCCACGATAGATAGGTGCAGGCAAGGTATCTCCGACAAGTGCCCACCATCCGTCGTGAGGGTTGGGATAGGCGGTTCGCAGTTGCTCGGCTGTCTTGAAGAGTCCCTTGTTCGGACCCTTGATGTTCTTGGCGTCAAGCCAGCCTTCCACCTTCAGGTTATGGCCGACTGTCATGCTGCCCTTCACGTCCGCCTTACCGCCGACGGCGACATTGCGTCCTACGCTAATGTCGCCGTCCAATTGCTTTGTAGGTATTGATGAACCCATAAATAAAAAGTTTAATTAGATTAATGATTTCTTCTCTATACCAAGGAATTCTTGGCTTGCTCCAACATCACGGAGGCCTTGTCCGCATCGCCATAGGTGGAGAGAACGAGAGAGGCAGTCGTATAGACGATGGCCGTGTAGCAACGCTCGCAAAGGTCTATGCCACCGTCCTCGTCCATTTCTGGGTAAGGTATATACACAGCCTTGCTCACCGTGGCAGTGTTGTCATTGCAGGAGTAAAACTCCAGTACTCTCCCCTCCGGTCTTATGGCAATGGCGCAAACAGGCTTCTGTACGTTGCCCCTGATGCCCTTGAAGCGGCTTTTCTGTTGCTCATACTCCGGGTCGCTCGTGGATATGGCGGTATATACAGCCTTTTCCCAGTCGCTCATCTCGAATACCACAAGGCGCATGAAGTCAGCAGGAAGGAGAGTCCAGCCTTGCCCCGCCTTGGCCTCCGACTGTTCCCAATACACATTGTCCCCAAAGTTATGTCCGCCTTCCAGCAGGTAGGTTGGTGCGTCTATCTCCACCCTACGTATGGCATCGAGCACCTTGCTCTCGATAATCTCGTCAAGGGTCAATGTATCTACGTCATCTTCATTGATGAGCGCATCCGACACGGCGTTCTCGTCAAGGGTCACTCGCACATCGTGCAGGATTTCCGTCATTTGCTTGATCATGGCTAAACTCCCCCATATAGTAGGTTATTCCTTCACGAACAAAATTCCATTGGCCTTGCCGGTTGCGAGAATGGTATCCCAGTTGCGAAGATATGGCTGTGCACCGAAATGCTCCTCGAGATAGTCCTTGGCATCCTGGTTACATGATACCTTGACTACCTCCATCTCCTCAGCCGATTCTTCGCCACCATCAGTCGAGGTCTCAGCGTCCGCAGGTACGTCGTCAGATGGTTCGTTGTCGTTACCAGCATCATAGGTATCCCCATCGTCAGATGGTTCGTCGCTCACCTTCTCATGCGCTTCTTCGGCATTGGCTTGCTGTGCGGCGGCTTCCTGCCCTGCCTTTGGTTCTTCCTCGGCGGCCTTATCCTCAGCGTCCTTGGCTTTAGCCTCTGCCATACGCTTGGCCTGTGCGTCCGCTCTACGTTTTGCCTTGGCTATTTCCTCGGCGCTCATGCCCAAGTTCTTCGATTCCAGCAACACAATCTTGCCACAGGCAAAATAGCTCGAGCGTTCGATGATGGTCTGCACGATTGGGTCCTTGGTCATGAAGGTGGCAGGGTGGATGCCATACTCGTTCTCGAAGCCACCCTTGAACTCCACGTGTACGGTAGCCTTGCCAGCCTGCAAGTTCAGCTGCCATTCCATCATTCCGATGGCACCATATTTATTCAGTTTCATTTCTATGTGATTTTAGTTGATGAATAAGGGCGCACTTTCGGCGGTTACCGAAAGACACGCCCTTGATGCTATGACAAAAGATTATGCCTCCTGGGCAAAGATGTCTCCCTTGAACTCTTCCCACGAAGTCGTGGACTTGATGTACTTCCACATCTGGCCGAGCTTGGCATTCTTGGAGATGCCCGGGCAGTCACAAAGCAGGTAATATACCTGTCCGTCGATGAGGTCATCATCTGCAGGAGCCTCCTCGCTGTCCCACATGGTGAAGCCTGTGGCACCCAAGGTGGTAGGCTCGCCCTCACCGTCAATCCAGATATGGCAAGTACCCTTCAGTCCGAGACCGTCCCAAACGAGAACGCCACTTCTCTTGGCCTCCTCGCCCTCAACATCATCGTCGAAGCTGTGCTCGTTCTTATATACGTAGTGTACCAAGCGATCCTCGCCGATGAGCGCACCACTGTTCGAATACTTCAAGTAGTCAAGTGTAGGCTCACGCTTGATGTCGATGTCACCGAATACGGTATGGATGCGAGTCACCTCCCAGCCCAATACGTTGGTGGTCACGGTGATGGTCACCTCTGGATGCTTCGAGAAGTCGATGCACTGGATGTTCTCAAGCAAGTTCTTTCCTGCCAACAGCAAGGCGGTCTTAGGAACGTCCTCGCCTGTGTAGAACATCTTGGCCAAGGCGATGAACTGCTCGTACGTCCACTTGCCAGTCTTCTGCAAGATGCGCTTGAACTGCCAGCGAACACCCTCGGTGTAATAAATAAACTGCGGACCAATCTTGGTCTTCACCATAATCTTGCCCTTTCTGCCCGACCACAAGGTACGGTTACCCTTCACCTTGAAGTTGGTGATCGCCTGTTCTGCGATGAGTGCCTGGCTGAAAGGAATCTGCTTCTTCTGAGCGTCGAAGTAGTCAGACACTATCTGGTTCATGCCTCGCTTCTGCAGATAAATCAAGGTAGGCTTTGGTACGATGGTGTCAGGGTCAACCTCCTTCTGGGTCTCGTAAAGGGCATTCGACAAGATGATGCAAGTTGTGCCAGCTGGAATCTCAGGCACGGTGCAATACTGGTCTGTCGGGTTGGTCTTCGGACCGTTCACTGCCATCACGATAGGGTTCTGTGATGCCGTGTCCTGTCCTACCACGGCAAGCATCAAGTCCTTGCCAGGAGTCTTGGTCTGGCCATTCTCTGTATAGCCATCCACACCCTTCACCAGAAGTGTTCCATACTCAGCGGGAATGTTCTGGTCTTCCGGGTCGAGAGGAAGAATGCCCGTCCTGGTTGATGTGGCGGTCAGCTTGGCTGATGTCACCACCTCGCTGCGAGGCTCGTCTATCATATAATGCTCCACCTCTGGAGAATCCACGTTCACGGTCTTCGCCTTCAACATCAACTGCATCAGAGGAGTATCGTCCTTATGGAACTCGAAGAGGTCTTGGTCAATCGCCGTAGCGATAAAATTACCTGCTCCTACACCACCAGTGGCACTCGCCGCACCGCTCACGGTCGTGCTCTCGCCAGGCAACTGGGTCTGCGCACCAGCCGTACCAGGGGTAGTCTGCTTGTTACCTGTCACTGTCTGTACGCCTTGTCCAGCTACAGGTGTCTCTACTGTTTCTGCCATTTTCTTTAAAATTTTAAATGTGAATATTAAGTTACTTCTTTTCTATACACGCAGTGGCAAAGCCCTCCATGGCCATGATGCTCACAGTCGTGGCCTGCTTGTGTATCCAGCAGCCCCTGCGAGGCTTCGCCTTAGTCGCCTGCTCCACCATTTCCATAGGCTTACATGGCACCCTTGGCCAAGTCGAAAATACTGTTAGGCTTCTTCGGCTGCGTGCCCTTGTTGTTCTTGCCACCCAGCTGAGGCAGGCCGTCACCACGCTTGCCCTGTCTCAGCTGCTCCTGGATCTTGGCGTTTCTGCCACGCACCTCGCCCTCCTGGGCAGCGTCGTTCACGTCCTCGTCATGGTTGATGGCATTCAGCGCCATGTGGATGCTTTCCGCACTAAACTTGCCCAATATGCCATCCTTCATGATGGTGATGAGAAACTCCATGGCAGCGTCAACCTCATCGTCGGTCATTCCCTCCTCCTGCTGCAGCTTCTCCACAGTCTTGCGGGTCTCCTCGATGTTCTTGTCATACTGAGCCTGGTATTCCTTCTCCTTGGCCACACGCTCGGCGTAAGCCTTGCTGGCAGCAGCCACCTCCTCACGCTTCGCAGGGTCTTTCATGTCCTCCACGAAGTCCTCGCCATACATGTCAACCAAGGCGATGGCTGGGTCTTTCCCCTCACGCCAATCCGTCAAGAACTTGGCGCTCCTTGGGTCGCTCGTAAAGAGCTTGCTCATCGCCTCCTCACGACCCTTGTACTCGCCCAAACGCTTGTCGTAATCGTCGTAATCATCGTAAATTTGACTGTAAAGCGACTCATCGTCATCGAATTGCTTGTCGGGATATTTCTCCCTCATGCGCTCCGAGATCAAATCACGCTTGCTTTTAACTTCTTTATTATCAGCCATAAATTATAATGTTAAGTGTAATTGATAAAACTTTCCGCAAATATAGGCACATTCTTGCACAAAGAAAGTTTATCTTTTTACAAACGTAATCATTAATTTTGATGCGGCTAACATAAGCCTTGGCAATGCAATTTTAACCTTTTAAATTTTCGAGCAAGTGAAACATATCGGTGCAAACATGGAATTCTCCGAGGAGAGACTGGAAAACCTAATGAGAGTATATGACGATTATATCGTGAGGTGCGATTACATAAGGATGCCTGAGGTGTACGCATATATTGCGAATGCCCCGGCAGACCGTTTCTATGTGTCAGACGCAAGAGCTGCGGTAGTCGTGTCCGACATGATGCAGGGCAAGCCGCTCACCTCCATGCGTCCCCTCAAGCGTGAGATGTTCGAGGAGATTGGCAGGCGTGTCATGGAGTTGAGGAAGCTGCATCCGTCATGGACCATGCGCAAGCTATGCACCCTGGTGGTCGAGCAACCAGCCCCCAAGTTCTACATCACCCCTGGCAGCGCAAAAATTATGGTCTGCAAGGCTCGGAAGATATGGATAAGCAAGAAATTGAAAAGGCTCGCACACTTCCCCATTTTACAACTACAACAGACTGAGAATTTATAAATTAGTGGAAGTATGAATGCAATTAAAGCAGAAGAAATAGTAAACGGCCTGCTAAAGGAAAACGATCGACGAAACGCCATCGTCTATGCCAAGTTCGACCCAGTCACAGGCGAAGGATCAATAGGAAGGCGCATCAAGATACACATCGCCGACCACCCATTGCCCGACCAATGGATACCGGTGAGGATGATGAAGATACCATTGGTACGTCAATTGGTAGAAGCAGGTTCCATAGAAAAGTTCCTCCTCGACTACATGCAGGTCGAGGAGGTCACCGAAGAAGATTTCCTGAAGGTTGTCGAGCAATTCACAAGATTGCGAATGCGTTACGACTTCGCCTTCTGGGCTGCCTGCTTCGTGTACATCAAGCGAAAGGGAGGAGGCAGCGACGTGCTCTTCCGGCTCACTCGCCCACAGCGACGCTTCGTCAAGAAGCTGGAGAAACTACGCAGCCGCGGCAAACCTATCCGCATCATCCTTCTGAAGGCTCGACAGTGGGGAGGCTCCACCACCTCACAACTCTATATGGCATGGCTACAGCTCGTCCACCGTGTAGGCCTCAACTCCCTCATCATAGCCCACCAGGGAACGGGTTCGGATGAAATCAAGGACATGTTCGACAAGATGATTGCTGAATATCCTACAGAGTTGCTCTATAAGATAGGAGAGGAATACAACGAGAACGAGCCTAAGCTGGTAGGTGTTGGTAAGTCCGGTGCCATCCACCGTGTGCCGCAGCGCAACTGCAAGATTAAGATAGGTACAGCCGAGCGGCCAGACTCCTGCCGTGGTGGTGACTACAACCTCGTCCACCTCTCCGAGGTCGGCATTTGGAAAGCCACAGAGGGCAAGAAGCCAGAGGACATCGTGCGATCCGCCACGTCAGGTATTCTCCTCAAGCCATACACAATGATTGTGTACGAGTCGACGGCGAATGGCACAGGCAACTTCTTCCATCGTGAGTATGAGGCAGCCAAGAACAAGAAGTCGCAATTCATCAACATGTTCGTCTCGTGGTTCGACATCGAGCAATACACACTCGCCTTCGAGAGCGAGGAGAAGAAAAAGAAGTTTGCCGCATGGCTTTGGAAAAACCGAAACAACGACAACATACCTTCCGACCGAGAGGAACCAGGCAAGTACCTATGGTGGCTTTGGAACAAGGGAGCAACCCTCGAAGCCATCAACTGGTACATAGAGGAACGAAAGAAGTACAACGACCATGGACAGATGGCGGCAGAGTTCCCGTCCGACGACATCGAGGCTTTCGTCCATTCGGGGCAGCGTGTCTTCGACAAGTACAAAGTAGAGATGTTGGAAAAGACCATACGTCCACCACGCTACGTAGGAGATGTGTATGGAAAGGGCGACGAAGGCAAGGATGCCCTCAACGACTTGAAGTTCACACAGGATGCACAAGGACAACTTTGGGTATGGAACCTACCAGAGATATGGAAAGACGAAAAGGTTACCAACCGATACCTCACCGTTGTCGATGTGGGAGGACGCTCCAACAAGGCGGACTGGTCCGTCATCGTCGTGTTCGACCGCTATTGGATGATAGAGGGCGACAAGCCATGTGTCGTGGCGCAATGGTACGGCCACATCGACATCGACCTCTTGACGTGGAAGGCGGCGCAGATAGCCAAGTTCTACGACAACTCCCTCCTCGTCATAGAGTCCAACACCCTGGAGACCCACGACAAGGAGCGAGACGTTGACGGCGACCAGTCCGAATACATCCTCAACCAGATACGCAGTGTGTATCGCCGTCTCTACGCACGCAAGCAGAGTGCCGAGGACATCAAGAAGAAAGCACCGAAGAAGTACGGATTCCATACCAACGTCTCCACCAAGCCGATGATCATCTCCACGCTCGTCAAGGTTATCCGAGAGAACATGTACACTGAGAGAGACCAACGCTGTCTCGACGAGTACATCAATTACGAGAAGAAGCCAAACGGCGCATACGGTGCCATCGTCGGTGCGCACGACGACTTGCTCATGACACGTGCCATAGGCCTGCACATCTGCTTCTTCGAGATGCCTACGCCCGAAATCGTTCCGAGAGTCGATGTGTATGCCACCAAAAAGAAGAAGGTGATAACCGCAGCCACCATGTAAATGACAGTAGCCTCCTATGTAAACACAAGAAGGTCGAGTAGCATCCCCAAATACTACCCGACCTTGACCTTTTCTTTCGTTATGCGGCCTGCTGAGTAGGCTGCATGTATCTCTGCAGCATCTCCACAGCTCTTGGGTCTGTCCCCTGCTGCACCTGTTGCATAAGCTCTGGCGAGAAACCTTGCGGCTGCTCTCCACGCTCCATCGACTCCTTGTTGCTTCTGATGCTCTGCAAGAGATCGTCCGCAAATGGGAAGTCGCCATTCTCCAACAGTTGCTCCACGCTGATAGCCTGAGCCTGCCAAAGCTGCATCAATATGTCGTTGCACAACTGGCGATATACAGGTGTCGCCGTGCTCTCCGTGATGTTCAGGTCAAACTCCACGTCCCTAATCTTCTGAGGGTCACGCTGAATCTCGGCGGCATTCCTGCCAGCGATGTTCTCCAGCATCTTGTCGTCGTAATACTGCTGGATGTTCTTCACGTCCTTGATGGCACCATTCCTTACGAACTCACCAAACACCTCCAGTATGTCAAGCAGCGACGTGGTGGCGTTCTGAGTCTGCTGGCTGTACAGAGCCGCACTCGTGCCACTGTAGCCAGGCTTGCCCTGCAGCGCACCGTTCACGCCCGATATGTCCTCAAAGAACTTCAGCTGCATGCTCAGCAAGTCGCTAATGCCGATGTTCACCGAACTTGCCACAATCTGCTGAGGCACGGCACCACTCTCGCTCGGCTCATATACAATCACGCCGTTCACCTCCGTCCAGTGCTCGGCAAAGTCCTCGATGCTCACACTCTCAGGCAAGCAGTCCTTTGGAACGAGAAGCACGCCCTTGGCCGTCGCCCTGATACACCAGTCGTAGAGAGTGATAAGACGGTTCACATAACGCTGCTGGTCTATCACGTCCGCCACGAAACTGTGTATCTCGCCGTCAATGAAAGGATAGGCAAGGAACACATAAGGATGGCTCTTGTGCTCGTAAGGTGTCTCGCCCTCGTCCAGAATATCGCCAAACGGACTCAAGTAATAGTAATACCAGTAATTATCTACAAACCAAGTTGTCTCGATGAAAGGTATCTCCTCCTCAGGTATTCCGTCCTCCAAACCTTGCTCACGGCGACGATTGTTCACATCGAGCACCAACTCCTGCAGGTCTTCCTCGTTTATCTTGAACGTGCAACCATTCTGAGGGTCATAGCAACGATAGCGATTTCTCTGCTCCTTTCGCCATATCTCAATCACTCGGCATCTGCCAGGGTCGTTCGTCACGAAGAAATTATAGTTCTTCTGCCTTGGATAGCCAAACTGCTGGGCGTATGTCGCCACATATTGTCTTTCCGAGGCATGGCGATAAATCTCCTCGAAGCGATGATAGTCCGAAGGAGACTTCGCAAACTGCTCGCACAGGTCGCCAAACGAGATGTCGTGTATCTCGCCAAGCATCGTGCAGTCCCATCCGCGGAAGTCCCTCATGTTCGAGTCTATGAAGAAGTTGTTCGGCTGCACATAGTCCGTCCAGCAGTCGAAGCGGTCGTTTCTCCAGGACGCATACTTGCGATGCACACAGAAGCCAGAGATAAGAAACTCCTCCATTGTACGTGCCAACAGACCGCTCATGCGGTTCAGCTGCATGTTGTATTGCAGGATGGTGCTCATCGTCTCGCTCAGCTTCTGCTCGTCTCGGTCTCGTGCCGCACAAGTCGGCTCCTTCGACTGCGAGCGATACACACCTATCACATTCCTCACGAGTCTTCGGATGAGGTTGTTCTTCAATGGCACGTTTCCTTGCTTCCTGATATACTCCTCCTCGGTCATTCGCTTCCCATCAACCTCGATGATGTCATCCCATTGCTTGCCATAGCAATATCGCTTGTTGCGCTGGCGGTCTCGTCTGAAATCGTCCATATTGCTGTAATACAGGCTCGCCTCCATCAGGATGTCAAACGCACGACGCTTCTCGCACGTCAGCTTCATCTTCCTCACGCTGTCTATCACGTCATCGCCCTCGATCGCCTTGAGCGGCACGATGCGGCTCATACGATATAGCCTTGCCTTTTTCTTTACTGCTACTGCCATATATAATAATGTATTAAAGTTATATGGCGGCAAATATAAACATAAATGCCGCCATATAAAGTTTAACTATTTACGACCATGAGCCTTTAGCTCCAACTGGATTAGCCCAAGGAAGTACTCTATGTCCTTCTTTCCCTGCAAGTCCTTGACCGTGGAAAGCTGGGCTTGGAGTTTTCCTCGCTCCTTCATGAGGTCGTCAACGTCCATGCGTGTGAAACTATCCGCATACACAAGTTGCTTCTTCAAAGCATTCATGCCATCGGTAACCTGTTGTCGCTCATTGTCGCTCATTGGGTCCTTCAACTCTTGGTTATATGCGTCTATGTCGGCAGAAAAGTCCTCGTATATCTGCATACGGCGATATTCAGGCGAGTTATGCAACCAGTTTATCTTTTCGGCATAGTCCATCACCCCATTATCAGTATCATCCTCGTAATGCTTTAATCGTGCCTTTATCTGGTCATGCTCTTCCTTCATGCGGAAATACTCGTTGTTGATGGCACGGAACTCGGTTCGCTCGTCACCATTCTTTAGCACACGATTCAGAACGAGCCAGTTTCTCGGATCGTACCCTCTGTCTCCAAAGATAGTCTCAAACATCTTGGTCATTTTGTCGATGGTGTTGCTGACTCCACCAAAGTAACCATTGAGCAGATATTCCACCTTAGCAGGGTTGATGTCGATGGCACCCTTTGCATATTGGTCACCTCCACTCACCTCATTCATGGCAGCAGCAAGGTTTACCAAATACTTATTTGCGCTTTGGTATGCCTTGGTCCATTCCGGCATATCCTTGTTCCAAGGTGTATCCTTGTAGAGGGGCATGCCCGTCCACGACTTATTAGCAACAACCTCAGCAAAAGGTTTTACCGCAGAAGGAACAAAAGCATTCCAACCTCCGCCACCTTCCAAGAAGTCAACAGGCATCAACTGACTGAACTGTCCTGCCATCTGATTGGCAAGTTCCTCGCCCGTGAAATGTTCCTTGCCGCTCATGGCGCTCATGGCAAGCTCGCCCATTCCGTACATGGCACGATACTCCACGGGGAGAGGGATGCTTATCCACTGCTCGTCCATCCAAGGAAGACGGAACACGATGTTCGAGCGTCTTACATACTCAGGAAGGTTATAATAAGCGTTCTTGTCACCATCATCGCCGTCACCACCACCAATGGCAGCCATCAACATTCCAAGGGCGAACATAGCTCCAACTCCTGTCAAAGCCTTTGCAGGATGCCTACCAAGCTGTCTTCCGAAGTTGGTCGTACCTTGTACGGCTGCGTTCCAGAATACAAAGGCACTTCTACCAAGTCCAGAGACAAAGGCTGCGGTGTTTCCACCGAAAGTCTGCCCATTGGCACCCATGAACTTGGCACCACTACCCTTCTTGTTGAAGTTTACGCTAATCTCCTTGGCATCATAGATGCTTCTGTCGATGGAGCGTTTCATCTGTCTCGAAGTCATGAAGGCTGCGAAACGAGCACAGTTCTCAACGGCACGATTGTATTCATCGAGGCGTTCGCCCAGCAGACTCCAAGCCTTACCTATAGAAAGCTTGCCTGTTCGTTTCAATTCTTTCTTGATGTCGTTCTTGTGCTGCTCTATGTCCCTTACGGTAGAATAGCCAGTCTCGCCACCATTGTCCATGAATTGCTTGAACATCTTTTCCGTATCATCATTCATATCGAGCGTTCCCTTACGAAGCTTGGAGAGAAGCAACTTCATCTTAGCAGGATTCACCTTCAAGAAGTTTTTGTTGTATCTCAAGGCATAGTTTGGACTTTCCTTCACCCACATCATGGTGTTGCCATACAAGGCATCACGAATGAAGTTGGACACAACGAAGTCAGGGTTTCGAGTTGTGTAGAACGCACTCAACTGACGATTCAAGGCTTCACCAGCATGAAGGATGGCACCAATGGCTCCAGCGTTGTCATTGTCCGGGTTGGTCTGTCCGTTCAATGCTTGCGCTGCACGTGGGTTTCCGTTGATGGTCACCACATAGTCCACGCCGTTTCTCTTCACAAGTACTTGATGTTGCTTCAAGTCTCGGCTCTCCACTACCCTGTAAGGTATATCGGGATGTTCCCTTTGGCTCTTGTACTTGTCTGGCTCGTTCTTGGCGAGTTCCTTCATTCTGTCATTGAAGTCTTTCACCTTCTGCTCGATAACATCTGCGCTGTCATCCTCACTGAGATTGTCTACAAACACTGGTTTCCACTCGTCTGTCACATCATCATATTTCAACCAGATATTGCTGACGCTAACAAGGTCGCTTGGATGATTGAGTGCAAAGTTGAGGAACTTCTGCTTCACCAAAGTATTTCGATTCCCCTGCATGATGGCACTCTCGGCCATGCTCTCCATATTGGCGAATGGATCATCTGCCTTGCTCTTACGTCCCTTTGCAACCTTCAACGGTGCATTGAAAGCACTGTTCTTGTCAGAAAGATAAGCGTACGTTTCCTCGCCTGTTGTCTCGTCAAAGCCACGAAGAGGAATGTAATGCTCATACATGGAGCTGATGTCGTCGAAAGTTGCTTTGCTGATAAGACCACTTTCGTATGTCTTCTGCAAAGTAGCACTTGTAACGGCGTTCACTCGCTTCCAAAGTTCGTCAACGTTATTCGCCTCCTCATAATTTTCAACCATATCCATGGCTTTTATCTCAGCTGTTGTAACATCATCTTCACCTGTCAAGGCTGTAAGACCAGCAAAATCCCTACTGTCAATAGCAGAGAGTTCATCACCGAGTTGTACCTCTACTTGGTTCTCCCAATCTTCCATCTTTTGGTTGTATGCATCCATCTTGATGTCAAAGTCTTCCTCATTTGGCTTAGGCGGAACAGGCTTATCCTTGCCCATTTTCTCCTTGACAAGCTTCTCTTTTTCACGCTGACGCATAACCTCATTACGCTCCAAACCATGCTTGGCCATCATATAGTCTGTCAACTTTGCACGCTCCTCTGCATCATACGCAAGTCGGTTAACCTCCTGCAGTAATGGTTTGAAAAGAGTCTGGGCAAAAGCTGTACACTCTGCCTGGTTGACGGATGATAGACGGTTCTCGCCAAGGTAGGCATTCTCAAAACCTGCCACATCCTCGATATGCCCTGTGTATTTCCTTTCAGCTTTCAGAACTGAGTTCATAGCTTCCTTCAAACCAAGCATAGAGTCTTGCATAGCCTCCCTCATTTGATACAAACCACGTTTCACTCGCCCCTCATAAATGTTACGTGCATGAGCTTTCTCATACTCAGGAGCATCGCCATCACGGAAAAGTTCATCCCCATTTGAAAGATTTTTAACTTTATTGACAGGATTCTCGAAATTTTCCACTATCTTTGCAGCAGAATCAAGGGCTTCATCGTCTATTTCCTGCTGAACGTACCGTGACGCTGAGGAGAGACCAACCCTTGGTTGCCCTGCGTTTGCTGCTGTTGCCGCGATTGGTGCGGATTGATAGGACAGAAGCGACAGGGCTTTCTTTTTGTTGATATAAGTAGCCAAGCCACTGTTTATCCAACCCACAACATTTGAGTTGCGCTTCCCGAATACAGAACGTACAATATTGAAGTCCACATCTTGGTCAACTCCCGTACTCAATGTCACCAGAAAATTACCTTGCTGCGTTCTCAACTCCGTAAGGATAGAACGGTTTCCGTCTTCACCATAGTTGTTGAATACGGCGATAGGGTCTGCCACAGCACGTGGCAGATCTCGAAGCTCTTCCAATGCAAAGCCATGCTTACGCATTTTCTTCATAACTTTGTTACCATACAGTTTCATTGGCTTATACTTTACACCCGCTGATTCCAATACCATAGAAGGGTAACCCAACGAAAGCACAACCTTGTCGGCATTCTCTGCTGTCAACATGGACAACTGTTCGTTAAAAAGCTCATTAACTCTACTAAGTTCTTGCTTTCTATCTTCTGCCACCATGGTATCCTCTGAAGCAGAAGGCTTGGCATAATTGCCAACCCCCAACTCCATTTGCTTGGCAATGTCCGCCGCCTCACCCAGAATACTGCGGTATCTGCCAGGCTCAGCCAAGTTCTCGTAGCTTCTCCACAAGATATAGCGAAGCTCATTGTCCGAAAGCGAAATGCCAGTGTAACCCTTCAAACCGATGGAATGAAGCATCTGCAGGAACAATCTCTTGATTTCCTGCCACCAGCCACGATTCATTGCATTCTCGAAGTCCGTGCGCTCAGCCAAGCCAGCAAGATACTCCTCCGTGGCAGTACGGAAGTCCCAGCTATGTTTCTTAGCCATATCCACGATTTCCCTGCGAATATCCTCCTCGGCATTGCGATACACATTATCAAGGAAATCATCGAAGTGTGTACCAAACAATTGGCGAAGTCCATAATGAGCCACAGCCTCGTGCAACACCGTCTGCTCGATGTCCCCTATGTCTCGATGGTTCTGCACTACGATGGTAATCTTACCAGTGCGCTTGTTATAGAAGCCCTTTGCCTTCTGTCTCTTCCCCTTCAAGGTCGAGGCATCAGTCACCACCTCTATATTATTAAGGTGCAACTTCTCGGCAAGCCCGGTCACATGATCTGCCATGCGCTCACGCTCCCTTGCCGCAAACGCTTCTTGCTGCTCAGGAGTGAAACGGCTCTCGCCCATCATCTGGCTCATCGGGTCATTGAGAAGGGAGATGTCTGCATCACTAAGCATACCACTGCCCCCGCGGTTGATGTCGTTGGCAACAGTCAAGCCCTTTTCGATGGCCTCCTTTATCTGCTCGCTCTTCTTAACACCCTTTGGAGCACCTATCTTCACGCCTCTCTTTTCAAGTTCCACTTTAACTTGTGGGGTCACAACATTCTCTGGTATCACCACATCATACCCTTTCACGTATGCGGCGATGCGGTCTGCAGCTTCGGCATTCGACAACACACGCACTGGCTTGTCGTAGCGAGAAAGGATAACCTTGCGTGGCTCATGTCCTTGGTCAACCAACTGCTTGGTCACTGGTCCTGCATGCCAATCGGTTTCGCCCACAGCATCCTTTGAATACTGGGCACGATAACCACTTGAAAGCTCAGATACTGGAACCTCAACCTCAACAGTTACGATGTTGGGCCTAATCCAAGCAGAAGAGAATTGGTCGTTCAATGGTGAACGTGAAGTATGCCAATAAGGATTGTAAGCTACATCACGTGTCACGGTCGCCTTCTTGCCAGTGGCATCCTTAGTGCCCTTGTCAAGGTCAACATAGCCTATTTCCTCACCATTCTTGTTTGTCTTGGTAAACTTGATGATGTCGGGACGCTCGTCAGCCACCTCCCAAGTACCAAGCTCACGAGGCATCACGAGCTTGCCCTTTACGGCTGCCATCATAGGAGGGAACAACTTACCATCAATAACCTGCATGGCACGATACACCTTCACGGTTGGCTCCGACTCCAACCATGCAGCCTCGTCCTCAGTGGCATCACGATACAAGTCTTCGTTCTCGTTCTCGGAAGAGGAAAGAGCACCTTCGCCAAGGTCTTCCACCTCGGCATCCATCTTGGCATACTTCGCCTCCTTCTCCTTCATCTCCTCCTTCATCTTCTCAGAATACTCCTCGAAGTGTTTCTTGGCGGCATCCAGTTCCTTGCCAAACTCAAAAGGCTTACCCTCTCGCTTCTCCAACTCCTTGATGTCACGCTTCGACTTCTCTATCTCAGCCTCCTGTTTGGAGATGGCGTCCTCGTATCTCTTGCCCGACAGCACATTGTCAACAATGTCCACCACGGCATTCTTCAGATAACCCTGCTTCACGCCCATCTCACGGTGCATCAGTTCATCACAGTGATAGCTCGCCTCTCTCGAAACCTTGCCATACACATTGTCCAGCTGTGTAGAAACCACAAACTTGTAGCCGTCAATATCCAGCGTAACACTCAAGTTCGCAGTGCCCTCGCTCGTTCTATCGTTACGAATCTTGCCAGCAGCCTCTTGTACCTTCTTGTTGTAGTCCTTGAAGAAGTCCTCCATGTCGGCAACATTCGTAAAGCTACGCTTGCCGATGGTTATCTTCTTGAACTTCCCGTCAGGGAAAGCCTTTCTTACCTTCTCCAAGTAGTCACGCTGCACTTCGGCAAAGTCCAGTAAACGAATGATGCGCTCCTGCAGCTGAGGCTTTCTGTTGTGTATGTAAGTCTGGTCAAGTTCCCATTGCTTCTTGCGACCCTCGTATTTCTTAAGGTCTTTCTCCGCCTGGTTCTTCAGCAGGGCATACTCACTACCCGAAAGCTGAGCAACAGTATCGCCGAACACATCACTCTCTTCCTCCAGCACACGATTGGTCATACTGTTCTCAATCATATCCTTGCTGTGCATGATACTGTCAGCGATGGCACCCTTGGTTTTCAAGCGTTGGTAGGCAGTCACATCAAGACTATCCTCCACGCCCATACGAAGCACTCTTACCGGAATCCCCCATCTTTTCAACAAGTTTCCCTGTCTGATGATACGACCATTGCGCTGCGTGTAGTCCATAGGTCTGTTAGGCGCATCCACATGAATGAGCGTATGCAATCGTTCCTGAATGTTCACACCAGTACCAAGCGTAAAGGTGCTACCCATGATAACACGCACCTCACCACGATTCACCTTGTCAAAGATGTCAAGCTTCTTCTTCACGGTCATGCCCGACTTCATCACCACCACCTGGTTCTCTGGCACACCAGCCTTGATTAGCTTCTGGCGAATATCCTCGTAGAGATTGAAGCCTGTAGCCGCATTCTGATAATGGTCGGCAAAGATAGCCACCGTACCATGATACTTATCCGAGTCCTTCAACGACTGCAGCGTCTGTCTCACGGTCTCGTTAGTCTTGCTGTACTTCTCATCAGGAGCCTCGTTCAGCACCAGGCGAGGGTCAACCGCAGCAGCCGCGGCTATACCATACATGGTAAGAGGGATAGCCGAGTTCTCCTTCTTCTCCTTGCCACTCATCTTCTCGAAAGCCTCCAGCTGCTGACGCACATACTTCATCACGCTACGCAAAGACTTGGTCTGAGGCAGATAAATATCCTGAGCCTTATCACCGTTCTCCATCTTTGGAAGCTTCGCCTTCAAGTCCTCCACCTCCTTCGAAAGCACGATGTCAGCCACACCCGACCAAATACGAGCCAACTCCGGCAAGTTCACGTAACCAGCAAAGCGGTTTACCTCCTTAAACTTACCGCTGGTGGTAAACTCCGGCATCGTCTGCAAGTTACCGAAGTTGCGCACGAAATCATCAAAGTAATAGATACCATAAGCTTTCATCGTGTCGGCAGGCATCAAGTAACGCATAAACGTCCAAATCTCAGCCGCAGTATTGCTGATAGGCGTACCAGTGGCAAACACCACGTTTCTGCCATTATTCTTCTCCAGAACAGCCTGAGTCTTTAGGTACACACCTTGCGACTTCTTCGAGTAAGAAGGATCCACGCCCTTCACGCCCCTCTGCATGGCAGTGGCAAAGCCCAAATGCTTATATTCGTGAGCCTCATCCACGAGCAAGGCATCAATGCCCATGTCGTCGAAGTTCTCCACATCGTCCGTTCTGCGGTCAAGCATCTCCTTGGCCTTCACCTCGGCATTCTGCTTGCTCACCTCACGCTTCTTCAGCTGGCTCGCAGTCTCCTTTCGTTTCACGCTAATATTGCTGGTAATGTCGGCAAGTTGCTGCTGCAAGTCCTCGATTTCCTTCTTTGCCTGACGAGTGATGATGTTGTCGCCCTTGCCATCAGCCTCCTTCATCTGCTCCAACACAAGAAGCTTCTCGTCTATCTTGTCTTTGATGAAGCGCATCTTGCGCTCCTCACTGTCTGGAATAAACTCAAAGGTTGACTGGGGAACAACAATCATATCCCAGTCGTTATACTTAATCTTGGCATAGAAGTTTTTTCTACCCTCCGCATTGCGGTCAACATCCTCCAATGTCAATATCTTAGCCTTTGGATAGAGCGACTTGGCAGAAGCCACAAACTGCCCCACCGTAGCGTTCTGCACCACAATCATCGGTTTCTTAGCAGTACCCAGCCTTCTCATCTCCATGGCAGTAGTGATAAGAGTGAAGGTCTTACCCGTTCCCACCTCATGCGCAAGCATCGTCGGCTGCGTCACACACTTCACCACAGCCTTCGCCTGATAAGAGTAGAGATTGAAATCTCGGTCACCACCATCAAGACGTGGAGCCATGCCAGGATAGCGTGAAGGCGCAAACTCATCCGGGATGGAAAGAGGAACGTAGTTGTTGAACTGCTCGTTATACTCAGCCTCCATCTTTGCAGACAGTTTCTCATCCTCCTGCATCTTAGCCCTTGCCCAGTCCTGGAAGTCCTGGCGAATTTCCTCAATCTTGGTGGAGCAAGCCTGCGTAGCCTCCTTATCCACCTCTGTCCTGCTCTCACCATTTACCCTGTAAGTCTGCGTCACACTGATAGACTTGTTCTGTATGGCAGCCTCGATAAGTTGATGTCCAGGGATAACCTTGTTAAACTTCTCACTCTTCACACCAAACGAAGTATCCTTCTCCTCACGGATATAGTCAGGAGCTTTCATAAACCATGTACCACCTACAGGCGTAAACTTCACGCTCACGTTGGTTCTGTCCTTCACGTAGTCCTCGTAGAGCTTAGGGCTAATCCACGAAGAACCAAGCGTAAAGTTAATCAAGTGAGCAGGGATGTTCATAGGGATGACAGCCTCCAAAGCCTTGATATTGGCATCATATCGACCACCCTCGTTATTCTCGATAGCCTGGCGCAACTTCTCACGCACATTGCCGCTCTTGTACTGGTATGAAACCTCCACCTCTCTCGTAAGAGGATTCTCGAAGCCCAAACCACTGCCGATGATTTCAGCCTTGACAACATCCTCCGATTTGCCCAAAGCATTGGCGATATAAGGCACGTCCACACGTCCGCTTTGATACATGCTCGTGATGATAGCCTCCTTCACGTCATGTGGCTTAGGCTCCTTCTCCGTCTCAACCACACGCTTGCTAAAGATGTCGCTCTTTCCAAACTTCTCCGTATGACCACCATTCTTGTCGCTCACGTCCTCATAAGTCTCGAGAGAGAACACGTTAGGATAGTCCACGTCCCTGCGAAGCCAAGCCAACTGTGTATTCTTGTTGAAGTGTCCGTAAGTATCTACAAAATCATCGTAAGCCTTGTTCAGCTTATTCAACAAAGGCTGCAACCCCTTGTCGCTCTCGTTCTCCGTCTGATAGGCAAGCACATTTGCGAGAGCCTTCTTTATACCAGCGTAAGCATTGAAGCACTCAGCCTTGGTATGTCCCTTCACCTTCTTGTCTTGGAAACGGCTCACCAAGTCCTTTTGGCTCGCCTTCTCGCCCTTCTTGGCTTCCGACATAAGCGGAACAGCCTTGCCATATTGGGCCAGGCAGATGTTTCCGTTTTTGTCAACTATCATGCTACCCTCCTTCACATCAGCCCCAAGCTGCTCATACACAATCTTGTTAACCTTATCCTCAGCATTCACCATAGGAACATTCTCCTCTTTCATGTTGCCGAAAGATTTCACGAAGTCAGCAAGCATATCCTTTTGGTTCATTCCCCTCACAGGATAAAGCCCCATGCTCGTAGGGCGATAAGTATCACCAGCCTCGAAGCCAAACTTCATCTTGCCAGCCATCATCTCCGGATGATCCAAGAAATACTTGTTGTAGTCGAGCGACAGATTCTTCACCACAGGCACATAGTCACCCTTCACCTTCTTAGTCTCGCCGGTATCATACACAGCCACACGCTCACCCGAAGTAGAGCCAACGTCAATGGCATTGGCTGACTTTCGCCCATTCACACGCTTGCGAACCACGAGAATATCACTAGTCACAGAAGTCCCACCAAACGTATTGTTGTTCAAACGGAACGCACCAATAAAGTCTGCGTCGCCGCTCGAAGTTACCCAGTCACGAAGCTTCTGCGACTTGTCCATCGTACCACTCGAAGTGATAAAGATACCAATACCACCAGGGCGAAGCTTTCTCACGTTCTTGGCGATACAGAAATCATGGATATTGCCAAACTTAGCCGATAAGTCCTTATCGCCACTCTCGTCCATCACCTTCAAGCCAGTCACAAAAGGTACGTTTGTGATTGCCAAGTCCACGCTGCCATTCTCCACCTTGGTTTGCTCGAAGCCCTGAATATCCACTTGGGCATCAGGATAAAGCAAAGAGAGAATGCCACCTGCAGTATTGTCAATCTCCACCGCATGCACATCACTCCTGTCACTGATTTCCATAGGCATCTGGGCAAGGATATTGCCAATACCAGCCGAGCCCTCCAAGATGTTTCCACCCTTAAAGCCCAACTCTTTAGCAATATCCCAAAGCGCATCAACCACATGTGTAGGAGTGTAGAACGAACTGTTCGCACTCATCACGGCCTGTTGATAAGCCTCCTCGCCAAGCAGTTTGCGAAGCTTCTGCGGAGGAGTGTCCTCGCCCCATCCCCAAGAACTTTGAGTGAAAGCCTTTCCAAGACCACCCCAGCCGCTGAACTTTCTGAGCACAGCCATCTGCTTAGGCATGGCTTCCTCACCACTCCCAAGTAACTTTTGCGCCAACTCGATAGCCTCAATGTTGGCAGCGATACGAGACTCCACAGTCTTAGGCGCATACTCCACACCACGCTTACCATGGTTGTTGCGAGTATTCTTGCGCTCCTCTGGCTTTAGTCCCTGTAAGCGTCCAGCGGATCGTCCAGAGCCGCTGAGTACTTCTGCCTCTCCTCTCGATACGCCTTTATCTCTTCGTCCGTCATGCCCGCCATCTTGTAGATTTCCGTCCACGCCGTTGTCGAGAGCTGGCTTCCGCTCACCAGGTTCTCCTGGCAATACGCCATCTGAGCCTTGTCTATTCTCTCCTCCAGTTCTCTGCGAGCTATCTCCTTCTCGCTGCAACCTATCTCCTTGAGATACTTCTTTTCCTGTTCTGTCATTGTCATTATTATTTAAAGTTTCACTTTCATTACCCTCCACGTTGTCGAAGAGGTCTGCAATATGCACTGGCGAAGATACAGCTTTTTTACGAGATTTCTTCACCTTGCCCTCCTTATTTTCACTTGGAGAGTCATTTTTCTCCTCTTTTCCTTGGGAGTTAGCAGAAATCTTCGTATCTTTGCCCACGGAAGACAAGCCTTGCGTAGGAGTGGAAAGGCTTTCCACCTTAACACCTTTTGGTGCTAACATAATGAGTTCGCTGCCATTACGTTCAGCTTGTCTTTTGATTCTATCAAGATTTCTTTGGTCTAAAGTGTACCAGCCAACTACTTCTACATTATCTTTATCCTCATTTACCTCTAATACGGTAATAGGACTCTTTTCGTCCAACTTGATAGCCACATAATGATTAGGCTTTTTCGTTGGTTGCGTTTTACCCACAAGGTTAGGATTATATAGAGCAGAAGAAAGAATCTGCCTACTTTCATCTGTCGGGAAATCATGATGGCTCTGGTTTTTCTCAAAGATATTCTTCTTGATGATAACAGACTTTCCATTTGCCCCAATAGCCTCATCCACATTCTTGGGGATAGCAGGCAATTCCACATTACGAGTAGGATGCAAGAAATCATCGTCCGTCAATTCTGCGACAGAATTAACCTTCTCCAACTTCAAGCTACCATCCTCATTGACAGGATTGCCTTGATTATCTACTACAGAATCTACAGGCGTAGCATGATAGCTTAACTTCGTCTTACCCTTTTTATACAAGTCATTGAACAAGCCTTCGACATTCACCTGCTTCATCACAGGCTCCTCGTCCTTCTTCTCGTCCTCCACCTGAAGGTCTTCCAGCTTCACAACCTTGCCATTGGTAAGATAGATGTTATCAATCTGAGGTTCGCTGAACTGTGTAGCACTCACCTGCTCACCCTTGTTGGTAATCATCATTACGTGAACAGGCTTGCCATCATGGTAAACCACACCATCGCCCTCCACGTCCTCTTGCGTAGCAGGACGGAAAGACTTCTTGTCCATGGTTCGCTTGGCATTGCGCTCATCCTTCAGTTTCTTCTCAGCCATCTCGGCTTGCTTCTCCACCTCAGTCTCAGCCGCAATCTGCCCAGCCTGCGCCAAGATGTCCTTGGAAGGCGTGTCGAAGTTGGCCACGTCGATACCAACTACTTCCTCGTAAGGCGACATGTTTTCGACAAGATGCGCCTCGATAGCCTCTGGCATATCACGCACACCATTGTAGAACGCCTTGAGGTAAGGACGTATAGCATCGCCCATATCCCCAATCATACCCTTGGCATAATCAGTAAACTTAGTGGCACCCTTCTCAATATGATACACAGCCATCTGTATTCCGATGGCAAGAATCTCAGGATCAATGCCCATATTCATCTGCCCACGCAGTTTCATGCGCATACGCTTCTTCAACTCCTCATACTGCTCATCGGTCACCAGCTTGTTGCCGCTTGGGTTCTTCTTCACCTCTTCCTGCTTGGCGATACGTGCAGCCTTGTCCATCAGCGGCTCGTCTGGTCTGAACTCCTCACTCATAACATATGGCAGAAGAACATTGTCCAGCCAAGCATTAGCCTCATGAATATCTTTGAATTCACGCATTCTACGAACACTATCACCAATAGACTTATACCATTTGCGAGCAGTTTTCAAGTCACCTTTGTTCATATTCTTGGCATAATTCTTAGCCCACATGATAGCATTGCCTTGAAGAACCTCATTTATGAGTTTGGTATTATCCAAAGACGATTTACTTTTCTTCGCAACAGAGGAAAGCGTTTCCTTCATATCAGCGAGCGAAAGCGGCTTGGCATTCTCCAAAGCCTCCATGTCCTCACCAAGAACAGCCTCAGCAAGTTTCTTGACATCCTCCTCGCTACGCATCATGAAGCCACCCTGCTTCTTGTCATACCAACCTTTAAGAGACTTGGCGAGCGAAGCTGCAGCCTTCTGCTTATCGCCCAACTCATCAGTAAACTTTACAAGCTGCATATCCAACACCTTGCCACGCTTGGTTGTGTACTGAGCAGACTCAACTGTGTACTTCTTGGAATGGACTTGCTTCTCTATTTCATCAATGTGCTTAGCCAGCTTTACAGCCTCATCATAACTATCCACATCTACAAAACCTGCGGAACTAGCATTACTTCTAACACTATACCCCTCCTTTTCCAATACAGCATTGATACGCTCAGGAGTTTCGGCTTGGTTATCCATAGTCTCCACACGAAGCCATGTTCGACGAGAATTTATGTTATAGTGAGCCTTAATACGAGGATTTTTAGTGAACCCATCAATATCCCCCATCTTGTCTGGCTTACCATCAGAAATAACCTCCCCAGGAATGCCACGCCACTCGCCAGTCTTAGAATTGAAATCTAAAACATTTACGTTAGCATATTCTCTGAAAGGCTTAGTCTTGCGATTTGAGTTCGATACCCACTTTTTGAAGTTGTCTATAGAAACGGGAACAACGTCAATGCGTCTGCCCTTCTCCCAGCCTTTCTCATAATTGGCAAGATAATTTTCTCCAGCCTCCTGTGTGCTATTGAACCCAAGCATCACCTTATGCTCGTCAAACGAGCCATCTGGGTTATACTGGTCCACCACATACACATACTGCTGGTTCCAGTCGTCAATGTCATTGCCGAGGAACACATCGAGATGGTCACCGTCCACACCCACATTGTCGGTCATGTACCCATAAGTGTTGTGCATCGTCACGCTCCATTCCTTGCCATCAGCATCCTTGCCAGAGCGCACACTGCCCTTAGGCTGCTCGATGGAAATATTGAATCCAGCAACCTTTACGTGTCCCTTCTTGTAGTTACCAGCCTCCTTCTGTGCATCAGAAGGATTGGTGTCAGTCTCGGCCTCAGCAGCCTCAATTTGCTCTTGCGTTCCGCTAATTTCCTCTTTATGAGAAACTTTTTCCGTTTTTTCTTGGAAGTTATCAGAACTTTTTGTATCTTTGCCAACGTCATCAAGAGCAGAAAAATCGGAGCTGCCGGCTATTGTCTTATTGACAGTAGGACTGATGGTGGTAATTTCGTCCGCCGTTGACTTTTCTTTTGCCACACTTGGTAAACTCTTGTGTGGCATTTTCTTTCTATGGAAGAAAGATTTATGAAGAACAATTCTATTCGTTCCGTCTTCTCCAACACTTACCATCTCCACATAGAATTTATCATATCGCTTGATAAACAACAATGTTGGTCTGCCTTTGCTTGTATCAAGTTTTACATCCGTAGGATTGTCAAGAATATCCTGAATTTTAAGATACTCCTCCACAGGTTCCTCGTCATGATGGTTCACTGCATGGTCTATAAAATATCCCTTTCCACAATAAACATGCTTATCCGTCGTATCCTTTCCCAAAAATCTCAGATAATGTTGTGGAATAATAGCTATAGGCATAAGTTCATTCCCGAAATGTTCTAAAATTTCTTGAAGAGTTTTGCCTTCTGCCCATTCTATGTTCTCATCAGAAAGCCACTCTCTTATTCTCTGTTCTCTATCTGCAAGGGTATCGTTTTCCCATCTGTCAGTATTCCGTTTATCTCCCCCTCGTCTTGAAGAATCGTTAATTTCTTCATCAGCGGTGGCAGGTTCTGCTCCTCCCTCGCCTGGTCCTCCTGTCTCAGCAGCTTCACTGCCTTCTTGTTGCCCTTTTTGGCTTGCTGGATGATTGCCACCCAGTACATTGCTGTCTTGTTGTCCATTATGCTCGATGTTTAAAGCCTCGTTGATGGCATCAGCCAACGAACGAGGTGTGTTGTCTGTATCTGTAAATAAATCCTTAGCCTTCGAACCTTGGATAAGGTCGAAAAGCTCATTGAAAGTCTGTTGGATGAAACCTTGCGTCTCACCCTTGTACATAGCCACGAGATGCAGGGCGAAGTCCGAATACTTCCCATCAGGAAGCACAGCCTCACCAGTAGCATCGTCAAATTGATAAGAGCGTTTCCAATCCTCGATGGCGATACGTGAAGCCTTAAAGCTGGAAGCCGAAGCAAAGGAACCATCATTCATCAGTTCATTGAAAGCCATGATTGACTCCTGAATGTCCTTTATCATTCGTTCCTCCTTAGGACTGTCATAGTCTCTGTATGCGGTTGCGAGGATGGCACGCTGCACCTTAGCAGGCATCTTGCCAAACATCTCCTCCAAGCGGTCGCTACCATCTTGGAAGATGCTGTTATACATGATACCCTTCAAGTCATTCACAGCCTCAGCAGTAAGATTGCCATTGCTATCAAAAGCACTTGCATACTGTGTATTAGTGATAAAGCCCTTGGCATTCATCCACTTCAATACCTTCACACCGTTCTTGTCAACGAGCTGGGAGAAACTTGCATCATCATCCACACTCTCCAGTAACTTACTAGCAAAGGTCTTCATATCCTCGCCCATCTTTTGGATGGTATTCTTGGCCTTGATACGCTCTGTGCCACCACTCTCGGTATCCTGAGCATTATACTGCCCAAGCTCGATAGCCTTGGCATCATCCACGTCCACCATATTGACGAGCACAGGATGCTTCATTTTGGCTATATCATCAGTCTTCAAGCCGAACTCATCTGCATGATCCAAGAGATATTGCTTGTATATGGCAGCTTGGTCGGCATGGCTTTCCCACATCGACTTCAATGCCGCACTACGATTGTTACCCTGGATGGTCTCACCATGAGTATTGACTGTAGGCGCACCAGTATAAGCAGTGACGCTTGATGTAATCTCAGCAGGATTGATGTTAGAAGCAATATCCTCCGAAGACACGACACTCGCCTTGTCGGTACGATTCTTAGGCTGAGCCTCCGGTATAAAGTGATACACATTAGGCTGCCCATTCAAATGGCTTGGCTGCAACTGGTCTGCCTCGATAACACCTACACGGCCATCTTGCTTCACCTTGTCAGCAAACTTAACCGAAGTCTCCTTGCCCTTCACGGCAAGAGCCTCTCCTTGTCGGTCATACTTTGCACCATTCGAACGGCGATAACCTCTTGCACGTGCATCCTGCGGAGTATCATTCACCCAATCAGGAACGCCCTGCACAGCCTCACGTTCCTTGCGCTCAGCCTCTTCCTTGGCAGCAGCTTGCGACTTAGCCTCCTCAGCGGCCATTCTCGCTTTCTCTTCAGCCTCCTTCTGAGCTTCGAGCATCACCTTGCCATTGCGTTTCTGCTGAACACCAACTATTTGCTTCCAGTGCTCCAAGTTAGCCTTCGCCTGCTCCACTGCAGCCTTGTGTTCTTTCTCTGCGGCAATTTTATCGGCAATGGAGCCACCAACCTTTGGCTTCCACTTCTCCAATTTGGTGAGCGAGGTCTGCATATCAGAAACCATAGAGTCCGCCACGGTCTTGGCCATACTCTCGTCACCGCCAGTCTGCTCAACGATGGCATCATAGGCAGTATCTGGGTCTGCCTGCTCATAGATAGGCTCACCCTTATCATTCTTAGGGATGCGTTCCAAGGCTGACGAAGTAGGAGCTTCTTTCTCATCTGTGCGATTTTCCACTCCATTTAACTCCGCATTAACATTCTCGTCACCATTTACGCCGTCGATTAACTCATTCTTAACACTTTCCGTATTGGTATCACCAACCTCAGGAGCATCAATCTCCCGACTCCACACTGGTTCACCATTGGCATCTGTAACTGTATCGACCATATCATCAAGTTGCTCAGGAGATACAACCTGTACCTGCGAACCATTAAGCGACTCTTCAGTATAGATTTCGATACCATCATCAGTGATAGACTGTATAGATCCACGCACAGGCTCCCCATTCTCATCACGCACCACGATAATGTCATTGATGCTGTATGTCGGCATGGATGGTCCATCTTCCTGCTCATTGTCCTCCACAGTGGACGATGCCTCCTGCCCTCCTGTCTGCTGTTGTTCCAAATTCTGCACCACAACCTGCGCACGTCTCGCCTCGTCTGCCATCTGCTGGATGCCCGACTTTGGCATGGCAATAATACCAGAGGAAACAGGAGCCTCGCCTTCTTGATACACAGTTTGCGTCACAACATTCACCGTCCCATCGCCATTGTCAACCACCCCCTGCTCGTTAGGAGTGAGCACAACAGTTACAGGAGTGCCATCCTCACCAGTAGCCTGGTAGGTGTCACCCTGGTTCCACAGCTTGACAGTTCCGTCGATATTGTCAGCAGCCTCTTGTGCATGTTGCTCACGGATGTTCTGAGCAGCCTCCTCCTTCTCCTGGTTAGGGTCTATCTGGTCTTGAGCACTGTATATTGCGCTTGGAGAAACCATTTCCAGCTTACCCGTTTGGGCATCCCTTACGATAATGCTATCATCCGACTGCTCGTCATTGATGGACGCATCGTCATTGAGCACGAGATTTCCGCTGATAACATAAGCCATCTTATGCTCGTTGTCCTCGTCCTTCATCTTCATTGCTACAGGATGAATCATGCCAGTAGTTCGATTTGTATGACTGTCTACGAGCGCATTGCTCTCCTCCACCTGACTGTCGATGTCATCACGAACACGCTGCACCATGCCATCGTATGCCGATTTGGCATTGGCATAGTCAAGCACTGGCTGCAGCCCATCAGCATTGCCCATGTGCTTCAGCTCCTCGATGTAGCGGATAGGGTCGCCGATGGTATCATCAAAGTCATTAACATCAATAACATCCCCAATGCCCATGGAATGCGCCAAGTTCTGACGAGCAACATCAAGCTTAGCCTTGGCATTGCCCATCTCGTCCGGGTCAGTGGTATCATAGCCATTACTATATGAATCGTTCACATTCTCCACGTCAGGATCTCTATCCGTATCGTCCACATTGTTTGCCTGAGCTATGTTATATCCACGCAGCTTCGAGAGGTTACGAACATAATCAAGAGCAGCTTTCTTTTCCTCAACATGCATACTCTTGTCATTGAGAATGTTATTTGTAACGAAGTCAGCCATGTGCTCATTATCCGTAGCATCAATCTTGCCTCTCAAAGGTTCCCACTTCTCCTGTGTCAAACGGTAAGATGCAACTTTATCAGCAGTGTCAGTCTTATGCTTGTAACGATAATACTGCGCTGTATGCACACCTTGCACGGCCATAGGCACTGCGCCAAGCAAAGCACCCATCGTCGCACAACCGAGCCAAATATCCACATGATTCTGCACGCTCGTAAGGTCGTTGTAAGCATCGTCAGGGTGTCCTGTGAGTGCATCGAAAAGGGAACCCTCGTATTCCTCCAAGGCCTCACCTGGCAATCCCTGGTAACCTCCAGCTCGCAACATGTTGTCATAAGCCTTGTACCAATCTTTCTTGCCCACTTGCGTCAAGGCATTGGAAATCTTCGAGAGCCCCATCTTATTATACAAAGAGGCTCCAGCCTTCTCAGCAGCACTCAAGGCACTTTCTGGAATAATCTTTCCAGCAAGTTCACCTGCGCCCTTACCAAGGACTTTGCCAATACCAGGAATAAAAGCACAAAACATCTCCGAACCATTCTCACGAGCCTGCTGTCTCTCTGCCTCAACGAAAGCTCCAAGCACACTCTCTTGGTTGTCCACCTTGTACTTACCTTTCTCGTCCTTAGTGACATCACCAGCAGCAAGCTGTCCGAACGAGCCCGCTGTATGACCTATACCCGAAGTATTGCTAACGAGCGCACCCGTCAGATGGGAACCAACAAGCACACCTGTGGCTTTCAATGTACCACGAGCCAGTTTCTTGGCAGCCGCCGTTGCTGTGGCTTCACCAGCTTTCCTTGCCAATTGCTTGGCGCCAATGTTTGCTACTTTCTTATAGATGCCCTTGGCCATGCCTTCCGCACCTGGTGCCATCATCAAGTCCTTCATGAAGTCAAGGGAATTTGTCATCATGCTACCAGCACGAGACCAAGCACCATATTGGTCGCCATATTGACCTTGAACCTGATTATTGATAGCCATATTGTCGAGCACAGCCTTGGAAGCCTTTTCCTCCTTCGTAAGTTCCTCTCCTCTCGCCAACTTCTTATTGATGGTATTGAGATGCTTCATCGCTTGCGTCTGGGCAGTCACATCCTTCATCTCGCCCATACCATCGTTAAATGTGTATCCATTGGCTGCTGTAGTAGCAAGAGTATGCCAAAAGCTATTGACCTTACCTTGTTTCTTGTCCTCCAACGTTGTGATCGTTGCCTTGTTATGACGGAGCGCAGCCATCAACTGTGTATATATAGGGTCGTTAGTATACTTGGTCTCGGCTGCATCATGCTCACCCACAGGACCGGCACCCGGTGTAGAGGCGGCGGCAGACATACGCATGAAGTCATTGAACTTTTGGTTGGGCTTGTTGTCTATCTCTTCCATGCGCTTGCGAACCTCCGCGTTCAAGCGATCACGCTCCGCATAGGCGTTTTGCAACTGTCCATCTACCGTCAAGCTATGCTTGTAATCATCCACAGCATTCTGCTCCTGGTCGGCAAGGGCACGATTGTTGAACTCATTGCCACTCTCGGCGAGGTACGTGGACTGCATCTTGCCAGTCTCGGGATTGAAGCGAGGCTTACGCTTTACGACATGGCGATTCTGCCCAAGCTTGACAGGCTTCACCTGCAAACCTGAGTTTCCCTTCTGGTACTCCATCTGATTGTTGAAACGCCGCATTGAGGCATCAGCCTGCGCAAGGATGTTGCCTGTGTTAGTCGCAAACTTGCGCTTGTCAGCCTCTGTCAATGGTGTCCCCTTAACTTGCGACACAGGCTTCGCAGGGGTTGGTGCGGTTGGTTTATGCACTTGCTCACGTCTCCGCTGAGGTTGTGGAGACTGCATAGCAGGCTTATGATCCTTCTTGCTTGGATTGTATTCTGCCTCCCCTGCACCACGTGCCCTTGATGTCGTGCCGTTTACAGGCACAAACAACTTCGTATAGAAACCACTGTACGAACCAGGGACATCAAAACCTTGACTTTTCAAGGCATCATAGAGTTTATGACGGCGACTTGCTCCATCATTGCCCTTACGAGTAAGCTTCTCCTCGAACTCATCGTATGAATTCGGCACATCATAATTCTGTGCCTTCAAAGCGTTATATAGCTTTGCTAATCTCTTTTCTTCCATTGTGTATTGTGTGATGGTTAATCAAATGCACCTCCAGTGCTTTTCTTTCTTGCTTGAGCTGAAGGTTTCTTCGCAGCTGGTTTCGGCTTAGGAGTTGGTGGCTTAACTGCATGTCCACCATTTGCCTTAGTGGTTGTCGTAACCTTGGTGCGTCTTCCTTGTTGTACGCTCGAGGTCGAGGTCGAAGTATCAACCTTCCAAGTTCCATGCTGACGAGCATATTGTTCCGCAGCCTTGGCTGTCTTGAAACGTTGCTCGTTGCCTTTCTCATCATAGGCGACAAACTCCTTGGAACCACTACCAGAACCACCGCCCTTGCCACCTTTACCGGATACCCATGAAGAAGTACCCTGCCGACGGTTCTTGTCAGCAATGGCATCCTCCTTAGCCTTTTGCGCCTTCTTAAGGGCAAGGTCAATAGGAAGTCCCTCGTTGAGTGCATCCTCCTTTGCTTTATAATAAGCGGTCATGGCATCATCTTTACGTGCAGCAGCCTCATACTTTCCACGCTGGGCATCAGCAAGAGCATCCTTGCGTTCTTGGTCAGCCTTGGCCTTGTCTGCGTTTGCCTTGTCTATTTTAAGAAGACGTTGCCACTTGCGCTCGTTATCGTCGTTCTCATCATCGAGAGCCTGCGCCTTCATCAAACCTTCGGTGTATTCCTTCAAGTGCTGGTCTCGTTCCTGCTTGAGCTTGTCCCAACGATCCTTCACCACGTCCTGCTGCGAATTGTTGGGATTGTACATGTTTGGAACACCCTTGGTCGTGAAGTATAGATTGGCGAGTGCAGAGATACCGTCACCCAGTGCGGCAAAGATTTTCTGTCTCTTCTCCTTCTTGCGCTGCTTCTCCAGCTCTTCAGCTGTTGGTGGCTTGTACGGATTGAGTGCCTGATACATCTCCTTGTAGGAAAGTTTCTTGGGTGTGGAGTCAGTTACCTTCCCTCCTATCCCCTTGGTCTCATCCGACAACTGCGCAACAGGGTTGGCAGGCTTCTGCTCAGCTGGCTGTGCAGCCCCATTCCCTTTTCCGTCCTGCGATGCTTGCACCCCCGCACCAATGGCTGAGCCACCAATATCAGGTTTGTTGTCCTGAGGGTCGCTCTCCATTTCGGATGCGATGGGTGGTGCGGCATACTTCGGACGCTCGCCACCACCATTGAGAATTTCATCTTTTGTTCCTGACATAACGGTAAAGTTTTAGAATGACATCTTACTTGCATCCGATGTTACACCTTGCACGGCTTGGCTGATGGCTTGTGCCTTGCCCTGCTCTATCTGGTTGAGCTGGTTCACGTACTCGTCATCCTTCTGCCTGTAGGTCTGCTCTATCTGGTCCTTTCGAGCATCAGCCGAAGCACTGATGTTGCTCATCGTGTCGCTCAGTGCCTTGTTGTTAGCCTCCTTCGCGGCGGCAACACTCTCGTCAGTTCCTCCCATCACGGCGGCAGAGCCTGCAGCCTGCTGGTTCCGCTTCTTGATGCTTTCCTCCGTCATGGTCAGGAGCCTTTGGGCATCAGCACGCTGAGTAGCATCCTCATTGTAACGTTGGTCATACCAGTCCTGGTTTGATTTCCTCTGAGCCTCGATGTTCTTTTTCATCTTGTTCAGAGCCTTGCTTGCAGAGATGCCGCCGAACACACTTCCTGCGGCACCTATAGCACCTCCAATTAATCCCATAATGAAAAATATTTAAACGTTTAAACTTAAATTCATTCCGCAAAAATAATAGGTTATCTTTGCACTCCACGTTTAAGTTTTTACACACGCACGCATACGAGCGTACAAATAGCAAAAAGATTTCATTATGGCAACAGGAAGAAAGACAGGAGGGCGCAAGGCTGGCACGCCCAACAAAGTATCGGGAGCTATTCGCAAGGCTATATCAAACGCCATTGACGGCTACTATACATCAGAACAATTCATCTCAGACTTGTCTGCTCTAAAGCCAGTCGAGAGAGTAACGGCAATGGAGAAGCTGGCACAATACGCATTGCCAAAGCTACAATCCACAACACTGGATGCTACGGTAGAAAAGAGAAAGACTATCGAAGACAGATTGATTGCAGCTTGCAAGGAGGATGGCGGTGGAAACAAGACCGAGGAAGAGGAAATCGACGATGGTTTTGACGATGACGATGAATAACGTCTATTAACATCTACTTTAGAAGAATGAGCGGGAATCAGCATGGATTTCCGCTTTTTTCATGCTTTTTCAGTTCATTTCTGCTACATTTATACTTATTTCTTCCGAAGAAATAGGCATTTCTGTGTAAGAAATGGCAATTAATGTGTAAGAAATAGGCATTTGTTACACAAAAATGTGTAGAAAATCATTCGACCTGTACGGTTGGAAG
>DJOI01000007.1:0-30403 GCA_002439605.1 Candidatus Segatella mututuai
CTCTTACCTTTAATTCCTTTTACCCCCAAATGCATCTTTTCATGAAAAATATTTGCACAGTAAAAGTTTTTATCGTACCTTTGCAACCGCAAATTTGAGAACATACTTAAGAGAGAATCACAAAAGAAAATATGAAAAAGTTATATGCAATCGTATCGTTGATGCTATCGTCTCTTAGCATCATGGCCACAGATTACACAGACTGTCCGATGGCCATCAAATCCAACATCAGTAACAAAATTGAGAATAGCAGCATTACTGTTTCCATCAATGGGACAACATTTTCCATCAATGGCTTGAAATACGCTGACACAGACCTCGGCAACGTAGAGCTCACCAATCTCCAGGTCGTCGATGGCTACAGTGACGGCACCATAGTATACGCCACTTCCGAGCCACAGTATATCACTATTGGAGGCGAAAAGGTGGTAGCCAACTTCCGGGGTGAAGTAAGGAACAACAAGTTCCGCGGCATCCTCAACTTGACAATCAATGGCAGCAACTATATTGCTACGATTGGCGACAAGGCAGACGAGTTAGGACAGTTGCCAAATGCAGGGTTCGAGGAGTTTCACGATGCGTCAGATACAAAGGAACCCAACGGATGGCACTCTTTCAAAACATGCACAGGCATTCTTAAGAGTACCGCCAGTAAAGCCAACAACACTTTTATAGAGCCAACAGAAAAGCATTCTGGCACAAATTGCGTAAAGATACAATCAGACATTCTAAAAGTGGTTTGGGTTTCTCAGCCAGCCAACGGAACCATGACAACAGGGCGCCTCCACGCAGGTTCAGCAACAGCAACGAACAAAGCCAACAACTCTACCATGGACTTTACCGACAAAGACAAGGATGGAAATGGAGATCCCTTCTACCCCATTTTTACCAACAAGCCTGACGGTATGACAGTATGGGTAAAATACAAAGGCAATGTTCAAGACTATCCATACGCCACGGTGACGGCCATCCTTGCGAACGACAAAGTACAAGATCCGGAAATAGATGACTACAAGAAGAATGTCATAGCCCGAGCAACAAACGCTAAGATTGAGAGCAACGACTTTGCTTGGCAGGAGCTCAATATCCCGTTCGTTTATGAGGACGGAAACAAAAACACACCAAAGGGCGTGCTTGTAACGATTTCCACCAACGCCGAGGCTGGCAAGGCAAGTTCCGACAAATCAAACCTGGATGTCATCTACGTAGATGACATCGCCATGATATACAATTCAGGTATGAAAACAGCTACTTACAAAGGAACAAGCCTCTCATTCGAAGACAACAAAGCCTCTATCGAGGTAGAGGGCAAAGCAGACGAGGCTGACTTCAACTTCACCTCCGATGGCGAGGGAGCTTACATCAGCAAGGTTCTGAAGACAAACGATGGCGGAATGGGCAAGTCAACCCTGTATGTAACCATTACCTCCAACGATTTGCAGACATCCAACTGTTTCGAGGTGGCCATCACAGACAAGACTGCCACAGGCATCTTCAACATCAAGAGCGACAGCAATTCTGCCCCATCTACCCTGTACAATCTTGCAGGACAACAAGTTTCCAACAGCTACAAGGGCATTGTCATCAAGAATGGCAAGAAGTACTTGAACAAATAAGACAGCTCATATCAATTACGAGCAACGAGGGATGCAATATCGTTTGCATCCCTCGTTTTTTAGAGACAACATCGACTCACCTTAGCTTGAGCTTAGCTTGAGGTTTTCATTCTTGATGTTTTTTACGAAAACATTTGGTCAGTAGCTTTTTTTATCGTAACTTTGCAGACATTAATATTATACAACTTGATTTATATGAGATTGTTCAAATTAGTGATAGCCTCCATGCTCCTCTGCGCATCCCTTGCTTCTTGTTTTAAGGAAGAACCCGAGAATGCCGAGTGTGACATAGAACAGGCTTACATACCAATGGACGACTACAAGACAATGTTCTTCTATGCCTCTGATGCACAAGTAGATGTACCATCAGACGACAAAGAGATACACTTCACCGTCCGCTCCAGTGCCGACCTCACTGCCGTGGCTCCTCAATTCAAATTGACAGAGGGAGCCACCATCTCTCCAGAGAATGGCAGCGTGCACGATTTTTCCGACCCATCAAAGCCTGTGGAATACACGGTTACTTCAGAAAACGGGAAATGGAGCCGTACTTACAAGGTATACTTTGACGTACTGCAAGAAATAGAAGGAGAAAAAGTTTGCGATTTCTCCAACTTCAAATTGAGCAATGACAACAAATACTTCACATGGTACGACAAGGTGGACGGAAAGGAGCTCCGCAACTGGGCAACAGGCAATCCTGGCTTCAAGATAAGCAACAGCAGCGCCTCTCAGTACGAATACCCGACAGTGCCAGCCTCAGATGGTGAAGAGCACAAGAATTGTGTCAAGCTGACAACTCGACGTACGAGTTCGCTCGCCGACATGGTGCACATGCCCATCGCCGCAGGCAACCTCTTCATCGGAACTTTCGATGCCTCCAATGCCCTCAAGGATGCCATGGCGGCCACCCACTTTGGTCTGCCATTCAGTTTCAAGACCAAGCCCCTCTACTTCAGCGGTTATTACAAATACTCTCCTGGCGAAAAGTTCACCGACCGCAACATGAAGGAAATAAAAGACCGCATCGACGAAGGAACCATATATGCCGTTTTATACGACAACCACGACCAGAACGGAAAGGCTGTCGTCCTGCATGGCGATGACGTGCAGACAAGCCAGCAAATTGTAGCAATCGCCATCTTGCCAAACATCGGAAAGACAGAAGAATGGAGTCACTTCAACATCACATTCAACTACAAGAAGAATGTAGATGCGGAGAAGCTTGCCAATGGGGGCTACAGTCTGGCTATTGTGTGTTCGTCAAGTGTAGACGGAGCCATTTTCCAAGGAGCCATAGGCAGCACGCTGTGGGTAGATAAATTGATTGTAAAATGTGAAAATGCCAACTAACCAAGATGAAAAAATATACATTGTCATTTCTCCTCCTGTTGGTCGTCATTAACAGCCATGCATGGAGTGCCGTCAAATTGTTGCAAAACTATAACTATTACGCCAGATTTGGCTATCATCTTGGTGGAACAGCACCTGTTGGCATGCCTGCCTCCATCCGTTCGCTCGACAGCTACAGCATCCGCCCCAACTTCTCGCTTGGCGTAGATGCCCATCATCCCTTCACTGACAAATGGGGTATCATGTTCGGGCTCCATTTCGAGAACAAAGGCATGAAAACGGATGCTACCGTAAAGAACTACCACATGAAGATAACACGTGGCAACGAAGAGCTGGAAGGTATGTTTACAGGAAGCGTAGTAACAAAAGTAGACCAAAGTCTTGCTACTATTCCCGTACAAGCCACCTACGATATCAATAAAAAGGTACGTATCAAGTTAGGTCCTTACTTCTCGTATGTAACCTCGCACAAGTTTAGCGGCTATGCCTACGACGGTTACATTCGTGTGAGAGAAGACGGACACCCAAAGGATGACCCTACAGGACAAAAAGTGGAACTGGGCAATGGCGAGGGTTCGCGTGGAGACTATGATTTCTCCACGGATATGCGTAACTGGCAGTTTGGTATCGACGCTGGTGCCGACTGGTATATCACCAAGCGTTGGGGAGCTTCGGTAGGATTGACATGGGGTCTCTCCGAGATATTCAAAAAAGACTTCGATGTCATCGAACAGCCACTCTACCCCATCTATGGAACTATTGGAATCATTTATCAATTAAAATAATTTTTAAACTTAGAAAGTAATGAAGAAAAATTTATTCTATTTTTTATTGGCAGCACTCTGCACGGTAAGTTTCACAGCTTGTAGCAGCGATGACGACAACGACAACAATGGTGACAACGGTGGCTTCACCGAATTGGAGCATGTATGGGAACTCGAGCCTACAGTAATGTATGACGAATCAGGCAATGTAACTACCAACCCAGACGATGCCGTAAAATATACTGGCTCTGTCCAGATAACATGGGATTGTCCTGAAGGAACAAGCATCAAGTTAGGCGATGGCGACGGCGCCATGGAACTTCCTGTCGCCAGCGTAAAGCAACTTGCCGAGAATCTTGGCAACGCCAATCTTCCTACAGTTCTCAAGAGCGTAGAGTTTAAGAGCAATGGTCAGATTGTCGCTATCTACAAGGATGCAGAAACAACTACATCCAACTTACCATATACAGATGGTTGGAAGACCGCTTCAGACTATGCTACCTACAAAAAGGTGAACAACAACCAAATTCTTGTTTTCCTCAACACCACCAAGGTGACAGAAGGCATGGAGGCTGACGAGAAAGCCGCCCTCACCGAAATACTCAATATATTCAAGGATGGTGTTCCTGTCAACATTCGTTGGAGCGAAAACAACAGCAAGGCATACTTCTACGTAGACAAGACATTCATCACCTCCTTGATGAACAACCAAACTCTCAAGGCTATGCTGGATAACCTCAAAGACGAAGACTTAAATGGTATGGCTCCATTGCTCAAGGCTGCAGTAAATTCTGTAAAGGACGTAATGGACAAAACTACAAAATTTGAGGCTGGCTTAGAACTGATGAAGAAGTAAGCACATCCTTTGCAACTCAAAATATAGCGGGAGGCAAACGAAACCTATCGTTTGCCTCCCGTTTTGCTGCATGTCCGTACCAATAACACTTCCGTACGAATTTACGATTCAATAAAATGAATATCCCCCGTTGGCGGAATTAATTTAGTACGTACTTGCTTCTGCCAACGGGGTGTATAAAGAAAATCAAACCTTGGCCTGATGCTGGTCACGAAGCAAGTCGTTGACCGTCTTCACAGGATTGAAAGTGCTGAGGGGAACCTCCACAAAAACCGTGTTCCAATCGCTCATAGCACCGTTCCAAAGCCCTGGGAGTTCGAGTGCCTTCAGTTCCTTGCCGTTCTTGCTCTTGCTGCTGATAAATCCAGTATTGGGATCCACATACTTGGGCAGGTCGAAATCGTTGCCCTTATAGTCTTTTGTTGCACAGACAAGATCCACAGGATTGAAGTGCGTGCCATGCGCAAACATCTCCATGTACTCCTTGTTGTTCTTGTCTATCTGCGAGCTTTCCAAAATCTGCAGACTCACGGTTCCGTCGTTGTTGTACGTGAGGAAAGGCCCGCCACCAGGCTCGCCCACATTCTTCACCACGCCGCAAACACGCATAGGACGGTTCAGCTTCTTGCGCAAGTAAATCACCAGTTCGGCATCCTCCAATTCCTTGATGTCTGCCTTGCGGCAACACAAGTCACGTTGCAGGAATCGGATAATCTCCTCCAGCTTTGCGTGGTTGTAAGTACCCGAGTCAAGCACACGCAGATACTCGAAAGCCTTCTGCTGAAGCGAAACCAAGATTCCGGCAATCACCTGCTTGTAAGTCACAGTGTCGGCCTTCAAACGGTCGGGCACCACGTTGTCGATATTTTTGATGAACACCACATCAGCGTCAATCTCGTTCAGATTCTCTATCAACGCTCCATGACCGCCCGGACGGAAGAGCAGCGAGCCATCCTCGTTGTGGAACGGAGTGTTGTCGGGATTGGCTGCGATGGTATCTGTACTTGGCTTCTGCTCGGAGAAAGAAATGTTGTACTTCACGCCAAACCTCTTGGCATAGCTCTCTTCTTTCTCGGCCACCACCCTTTCGAAAAGTTTCAAATGGTCGTGAGAAACCGTAAAGTGGACATTGGCCTCGCCGTTGCTGCTGGCATAAAGCGCAGCCTCGACAAGGTGTTCCTCCATTGGTGTGCGAATCTCCTCGTCGGAATACTCATGGAACAACAGCAAACCCTTGGGCAACTGTCCGTAGTTGAGTCCACTCTCCTTCAGCAAGTTAGCCACAACGGCCTTGTACTTGCCAGCCTTGATGAGGTCGCACACGTTGCTGCCCTCGTTCTCCTTGCACTTCTTGCAAAGAGCCTTGCGGAAAGCAAACTTCTTGATGTTGTCGAAGAAACGCTTCTCGAAGTCGGTGGTAGGCACGTCGTAAGGTGCATCGAGAAAAGCAAAGAGATCCTTGAACATTCGGCTTGCCGCACCCGACGCTGGCACAAACTTCACTATGCGGTGTCCTTGCTTCTTGTATTCTTCCCACACGTCTTCGTACTTCTTCACCTCCTCTGCGCTGGGAGCCAAGATGCCCCTGCCAATGGCCGCCGCACCTTCGAGACGAAGAAAGGGAAAGCCATTCTTGATTTGATTCAATTGCTTGTCTATTTGCTGCTCCGAAATGCCGCGGGCTGCAATTTGGGTTAGTTCTTGCTGATTCATGATACCATATTTATGTTATTTTTCCTTTAGTTGTGCTACAAATGTAGTAAGTTTTTTTCGAAATAAGAAATTTTCTGACGTTTTTTTGTACCTTTGCAATAAGATTTTAAGAAAAGGGAAGAATTATGGACGAAAAATTCACTTTTACACCCGAAGAAAGGGAACAAGCCCTTCTCATACAGAACCGGCTGCGCACTGCTGTCGGAGACACCTTCAGCACCCAAGACGAACAACTACTCAGAGACGATATCCACCACGCATTCATCAACCATCAGATAAGCCGCGATGTCTTTGGGCTGAACCCCATACTGCATGCCCTGCAGACCGCCGAGATAGCTGTCAACGAAATAGGACTGAGGCGTGACGGTGTGATTGCCATCCTGATGCAGAACAGTGTGATGGATGGTTATCAGACGCTTGACGACATAGAGAAGAAATATGGTGAAAGCGTAGCGCACATCATCCGCGGCCTGTTGCGCATCAACGAACTATACAAGCGTAATCCTGTCATCGAGAGCGAGAACTTCCGCAATCTGCTCATCTCGTTTTCGGAAGACATGCGCGTGATTCTCATCATGATAGCCGACCGTGTCAACGTGATGCGACAAATCAGAGACACCGACCAGGTCGAAGCCAAGCAACGCGTGAGCGAAGAGGCAAGCTATCTCTATGCTCCCCTCGCCCACAAATTAGGGCTCTACAAACTGAAGAGCGAGCTCGAAGACTTGAGCCTAAAGTACTTAGAGCACGATGCCTACTATATGATAAAGGAGAAACTCAACGCTACCAAGGCATCGCGCGACGCATACATAGCACGTTTCATCAAACCTATACAAGAGAAGCTGGATGCTGCCGGGCTGAAATATCACATGAAAGGGCGCACAAAGAGCATCCACTCCATCTGGCAGAAGATGAAAAAACAGCAATGTGGCTTCGAGGGTGTGTACGACCTCTTCGCCATACGCATCATCCTCGACTCGCCACGCGACAAGGAATATATGCAATGTTGGCAAGTGTTCGCACTCATCACGGCCATGTATCAGCCCAACCCAAAACGAATGCGCGACTGGCTCTCCGTGCCCAAGAGCAATGGTTACGAAAGCCTGCACACCACAGTTCTCGGACCTGAGAACAAATGGGTGGAAGTGCAGATACGCACAGAACGCATGGACGAGATTGCCGAGCACGGACTGGCCGCCCACTGGCGCTACAAAGGCATCAAGAGCGAGAAGGGAGGCATCGACGAATGGCTCGCCAACATCAGAAGTGCATTGGAAAACAACGATGACCTGCAGCTGATGGATCAGTTCAAGATGGACCTGAAGGAAGACGAGGTGTATGTCTTTACACCTAAGGGCGACCTACTCAACTTCCCCAAGGGAGCTACGGTGCTTGACTTCGCTTACTACATTCACTCACGCATCGGCAACACCTGCGTGGGAGGAAAGATCAACGGACGTGCCGTGAGCTTCAGGCAAGAGTTGCACTCTGGCGACCAAATAGAGATTCTGACACAGAGCAACCAGAAGCCACGCCAGGAATGGCTCAACATTGTGAAGACCTCAAAAGCCAAGTCCAAGATTCGCCTCGCCATCAAGGAAACACAAAAGAAGGAAGGACTCCTGGCCAAGGAGCTTTTGGAACGACGCTTCAAGAACAGAAAGATGGAAATCGAAGAGAGCATCATGGCACGTACCATCAAGAAGATGGGCTACAAGGAAAACTCTGATTTCTACAAGGATATCGCCGAGGAGAAGATAGACCCCAACAGCATCATAGAGAAGTACATAGCAGAACGCGACCACGACCAGAACACGACCAATGCGACACGTCCTGCAGCCAGTGCGGAAGAGTTCGAGTACGAGAATCCAACTGAGGAAATGATGCGACAAAGCGACGATGTGCTCGTCATCGATGAAAATCTGAAAGGAATAGACTTCGAGTTGGCACATTGCTGCCACCCCATCTACGGAGACCCTATCTTTGGCTTCGTTACCGTGAGCAAAGGCATCAAGGTGCATCGCGCCGACTGCCCCAATGCCAAGGAACTACAACGACGTTTCGGCTATCGCATCGTAAAGGCAAGATGGAGCGGCAAGGGAACATCCAAGTATGCCATCACCCTGCGAATCATCGGCAACGACGACATCGGAATTGTAAGCAATATCACCAACATCATATCCAAAGAGGACAAGCTCGTGATGAGAGGCATCAATATTTCATCCAAAGACGGGCTCTTCTCTGGCAACATCACGGTGATGATCGATGATGCCAGCCGAACAGAAGCACTCATCAAGAAGCTAAGTACCATAAAGGGCGTGAAGCAAGTAATGAGAATTTAGAACATAATAAAAAGGAGTTACCTTTCCTGACACTTGTCGGAAATGGTAACTTCTTTTATTATTTTACCATGTTTGCAAATGTTGCAAACTTCCGCATTCACCAAGGTACTGGAGTTAAAATACAGAAATTGTTTCCTTTATCCTACTCCACATCCCTTACAAGCATGATTTCCCAATACTCGAAGTCGCCACCCAAAGCTTGCTTGAGTTCCGAAACTGTTTTCATCTCAGGATGAGCCTGCATAAAGTCGCGAATCTTCTTTTCGCGGCTGGTAGAGACGAGAGCTCTAAGACCTATCTCACGCTCACGCACATAATGCGCCAAATGACTGATGATGGTACTCTGGGCAAGTCCGCGGGCAGCGGCAATCTGCTGCACATTCATTCCCTCCTTGAAGAGGTCGAGACTGATCTGGCGGGTAGGCGTCTTGGGAGCCTTAGGTTCTTTGGGTTCCTTGGTTGCCGACTTTCGCTTGCGGCCACTACCAACTCCCGTTGATTCCTCGCCAGCACGCTACAAAATAAATTGCGCCTTCTTCTTCAGGTAGTCGCCCACCGAGAACTCGGCCTCCTGCTCATAACGCAGAAGCGACTGTTTGAGCAGTGTCTCATCGGCAAAAGATCCGAAACGGTCGGAAAATTGTTTCTTCGCTGCCTTATTGTCGGTCGACACGTTCGTCTTCTTCAGCAGGTCGGTCACAACGCCTATCTTTTGCCAAAAGTATTTCGCTGCCTTGTGTATGCGTTCCTGCAAAGCAGCGTCGCCCACATCGGGATTGGCATTGAGCATGCTGGAATACTGCACCCTAAACTTGTCGGAAACTGCCGTCAGACTCTTCAGCACCACACCAAGTTTTTGATATTCGCCTACGAGTCGTGGATAATTACTCATGAAATACTCTACTAAGCAGCGCAACAACAAATCATAGCTCTGCTGTAAGGAACGGAAATCGAAAAGCTCGGCAATACATTGTTGCACATAGAGTTGCTGCAACGTAGCTATTTGATTCTCTGTAGGCGGAACCATAAGGTCGCTGTATCGGTCTACAGTACTGTCGCTGATAATGGCCGAACGCGAGAGAGGCTTGCTGAGCACCATTCCCTCCAACACTTGCAGCGGCTCAGTGCCACATAGGTTTGCCCATGGGCAAATGAACGCGAGGCATCTATGATGGCATGTTCAAAGGTAAGTCCCTGGCTTTTGTGTATGGTGATGGCCCAAGCCAGGCGCACGGGGTACTGACGGAATTTTCCTTCCACCGTTTCCTCAATCTCTTGAGTCTGTTCGTTGAGCGTATACTTCGAGTTGGTCCATTCCGCCTTCTCCAGTATAATCTCATCGCCATGTTCCTTTCCCCTTACCCTTATTTCCTCAGCATCAATACCTATCACCTCGCCTATCATACCATTATAGAACCGGTGGTCGGCATCGTTCTTGATAAACATAATCTGAGCACCCTTCTTCAGCATCAGTCTGTAATCGGCTGGGTATGATGCCTCAGGGAAGTTGCCCTCCACCTCTGCCGTAAAACTGAAGACCTTAGAAGGCAAGGCTTCCAACTCCTGCTCGTTGATGTGCTGGGCAGGATTGTTGTGAGTGGTAAGACGAATGTAGCCGCTGTCCTTAGGGGGCTTAAAGTCAGGCAAATAGCGCTTGTTGATGGAAGCAAGGGTTTCGTCGCTTGCCTTGTTTTCTCGTATCTGGTTAAGAAGTGCCACAAACCTTTCGTCCTGCTGGCGATAGACCGTCTGCAGTTCTATGGTAAGATAGCGTGCCTGCTGCAACGCCTTGCTCGAAAAGAAAAAAGGAGTGTCATAATACTGGCGCAGCAGACTCTCCTCGTGCTCTGTCACGACGGGTGCCAACTGCTGCAAGTCGCCTATCATCAGCAACTGAACACCGCCAAAGGGTAAATCGTGCTTGCGATAACGACGCATCACCGAGTCTATGGCATCCAGCAAGTCGCTCCTCACCATACTTATCTCGTCGATTACCAAAAGGTCCATTGTTCGAATAATGTTTCGCTTCACCTTGCTGAACTGGTATCGCCTCTGTTCGCCTCCGCTAAAGCTCGCACCAGGCAGATAAGGAGAAAGTGGCAGCTGAAAGAAAGAATGAATGGTTGCGCCACCGGCATTAATGGCTGCGATACCCGTAGGAGCAAGAACTACCATTCGCTTGGGCGACCTGCGCTTTAATTCTTTCAAGAATGTTGTCTTTCCTGTACCCGCCTTGCCTGTAAGAAACAGGTTGGCGCTCGTCTTCTCTATGATATTCCAAGCCTTCCGAGACTCCTCATTCATTTCCATCATGATGTGCATTATTATGTGACTAAAGTTTAATAAGACTGTTCTTTATCGTGCAAAGATAATCATTTTTATCCAACAGTCGCGCGTATAGGGAGTTAAAGAAGCTAAAGGATTTGGCATTCTTATGGATTGCCAAGCAGCAAGATGAAACAGTCTGGCATTTTTGACACTTATTCTTTTATACCCTACTAAAACTCAATACGGGAACAATACGGGAAGAACAAAGGTCATGACGATGCCAATAATAACCTGCAAAGGAAGCCCAACCTTGACATAGTCCATAAACGAATAGCCTCCAGCTTTCATCACAAGCGCATTAGGCGGTGTGGAAAAAGGTGAGGCAAAACACATACTGGCGCCCAAGGTTACAGCAAAGAGGAATGCATAAGGACTCACCCCCACCTGCCGGGCTGCCACCAAAGCTATAGGAGCCATCAGTACGGCTGTGGCCGTATTGCTGATAAACATGGTCATGAGCGAGGTAGTGAAATAGATGCCTGCCAAAAGGGCTGTAGGACCTAAAACACCCAAACAGTCCACCAATGTCTGCGACATCAAAGCCGAGGCTCCCGTCTTCTCAAGGGCTGTAGACATTGGCATCATGGCAGCAATAAGCACGATGCTTTCCCAGTTGATTGTCTTATAGGCTGCCTCAACATTTCGGAAACATCCGGCAAAGACAGTCAGCAAACCTGCTATAATGACTGCCGTGACTGGAGCCACAGGAATAAAGTTGAATACCATCATTGCCACCATCAGCAACAGGATAGCAGCAGCAACAGGAGCCTTGTAATCGAGAAGCACTTTTCCGGCTGTCTTCTCTGGCTGGTCGAGCACGACCCAGTTGGCCGTATCTGCTGCCAAATGAGCCAAATTGGTCCACTCTCCTTGCACCAAGAGCATATCGCCAACATGCAGTCGGGTATCAATCAAGTTGTCTGTTATATACTCATTTCCTCTCCGTACACCCAACACATTAATGCCAAATCGCTTACGAAGATTGGCTTCACCTATTCTTAGACCTGCGAAATTAGAAGTTGGCATAACAACTATCTCGGAAAGCCCCAAGTCATAGAAGTCTATCTTTACGTTCTTCATCTTGCGCAGACCATAATCAGCGGCAAAGCGTCTCATCTTTGTTTCGTCACCTATTATATATAAGGTATCATGCTCGCCTATGATACTGCTACTTTTCGCCATATTCTGATTGACATCTTTCATGAGCCCCAAGTGCGACTTCCTCTCGTTTCTTATCTCGATGACACTCACACCATATAGCTTCTGTATACGGAGTTCCTTGAGAGTTTTGCCTACAATATCGAGCCTTTCGCCATGCTCATCAAGAGCTGCCGACGAACGATTGGAAGGCACGATATACCGATGCAGATTATCGAGCAGACGATATTCCTGCACCAAATCATCGAGCGACTTGCCTTTCTTCTTTTTCTTTCCTCTCTGCTTGCGGCTCAGAAACAGTCGGCTCAAAGGCATAAGCACTATGATGCCAACAGCTATTACAATAACCCCCACAGGCATAAAAGAGAAGAAACCGAGTGACTGATAACCCGCTTCTGTAAGCACCTCGTCGATGACAAGGTTAGGTGGAGTGCCGATAAGCGTAAGCATTCCGCCTAAGCTGCCGGCAAAGGCAAGTGGCATGAGGAAGCGTGAAGGTTGTAAGCCCGATGCAGAAGCAAGGCTTACGACAATGGGCATCATAAGTGCCACCGTACCCGTATTGCTGACAAAGGCTCCGATAAACGAAGTGACAAGCATTACCAAGAGAAAGGTAATGGTTTCGTTGCCGTGCGAAAGTGCCATGAGTTTATTGCCAGCAAGTTTGGCAAGCCCCGTCTGCATGATTGCTCCACCCACCACAAAAAGTCCTATCATCATGATGACTATGGGCGACGAGAAGCCTGCAAGAGCTTCTGTGGGAGTAAGTATCCCAAAGACAAGGAGTGACACCAGAGCAGTAAGCGCCACGATATCGGCCCTCATCCTGCCCCAGACAAACATGGCAACGGTAATGATTAATATAATAAGCGTTACTGTCATGTGTGCAAAACTACTTATTTTTTCGCAAATGGCAAAAGAATTGTTGTCGAAAAAAGCAAGAAGACCGAAGAAAATGTAAAATAGAAAACAAAAAAGAAAAGTTTTACGCATTTTATTTGTAACTTTGTAGGCAATAATCAATTTATACTTAAAAGCCATAACTATTATGAGAAAATTCCTTTTTGCCATTACGCTCGCCAGCATGATGCCACTGGGCACAAAGGCACAGCAGACGACGCTACTGCCCTACCAGAATCCAAACCTCACATCGGAAGAAAGAGCCAACGATTTGCTCGCAAGGCTTACCCTTGAGGAGAAAACACAGCTGATGATGGACACCTCTCCTGCCATCGAAAGATTAGGTATCCCACAGTTCCAATGGTGGAACGAAGCCTTGCACGGAGTGGGTCGCAACGGCTACGCCACTGTATTCCCCATCACTATGGCCATGGCTTCTTCCTTCGACGACCAACTACTCTATCAAGTATTTACAGCCGTAAGCGATGAGGCACGTGCCAAAAATGCCATTGCCAAGAAGACAGGCAACATCAGGCGATACCAATGTTTGAGTTTCTGGACTCCCAACATCAATATCTTTCGCGATCCCAGATGGGGACGTGGACAAGAGACCTACGGTGAGGATCCTTATCTGACAAGCCGTATGGGACTGGCCGTAGTCAATGGTTTGCAGGGGCAGAGTTTCGATGGAACACCTTCGCCTACCAAATATAAAAAACTCTTGGCTTGTGCCAAGCATTTTGCCGTACACAGCGGACCAGAATGGAATCGCCACTCGTTCAATATAGAGAACCTACCCGAAAGAGACCTTTGGGAAACCTACCTACCTGCCTTCAAGGCCTTAGTACAGAAGGGGCATGTGGCTGAGGTGATGTGTGCTTACCAACGCATCGACGGTGCACCATGTTGCTCTAACGCCAGATATGAGCGCCAAATATTGCGTGACGAATGGAAATTCGATGGACTCATCACTTCCGACTGTGGTGCCATAAACGACTTCTTCATTCCTGGACGCCATGGCACAGCCAAGAATGCCGCCCAAGCTACGGCACAAGCTATCGAGACCGGCACCGACGTAGAATGTGGAAGCGTGTATCGCTCGCTTCCAGAAGCCGTTAAGCAAGGCTTTATCAGCGAAGATAAAGTAGATGTCAGCCTAAAACGACTACTCAAGGCTCGCTTCGAACTAGGCGACTTCGACAAGGACGAGCAGGTGGAATGGACAAAAATTCCATCCTGTGTCATCGCGAGCCAAGCCCACAAGGACCTTGCACTCGAGATGGCAGAAGAAGGATTGGTTCTGTTGCAGAACAAGGACAACATTCTTCCATTAAGCAAGAATCAAAACATTGTCGTCATGGGTCCCAACGCCAACGACTCCATCATGCAGTGGGGCAACTATGCAGGATATCCCACATCAACTACAACCATACTACAGGGTATCCGCAATCTGACAGGCAAGAATGTAAAATACATACAGGGGTGCACCCTAACACGCAGTGAGGCCAGCCAAAGCCTATTCGACCATTTCACCTCTCCTTCAGGCAAGAAGGGCATGCTGGCTACCTACTGGAACAACACACAAATGGCGGGCTCTCCAATCATCACCGCTGACATGACCTCGCCCATCAATCTTAGCAATGGTGGCAACACGGTTTTTGCCCCAGGTGTAAACCTCACCCAATTCTCGGCACGCTACGAAGGAACCTTCATATCCGACAAGGACGAAACCCTGTCACTTCGCTTAGGATGTGATGACGGATACCGCCTCATCATCGATGGCGACACCGTGGCCAACGTATGGAAAGGACGTGCACGTGTGCAAGAACTCAACAAACCCATCCAGGTAAAGAAGGGAAAGCCTGTCAAGGTACAGGTAGACTACTTCCAGGCTAACGACATGGCTGTAATGAAATTCGACATCGTACACGACTATACGCCTACCGACCAGCAGCTACTATCCGAAGTAGGCAATGCCGACATCGTTATATTTGCAGGCGGCATATCTCCAAGATTAGAAGGCGAGGAGATGAAGGTATCCGAACCAGGATTCAAGGGTGGTGACCGTACCGACATTCAACTTCCAGAGGCACAACGCAAGTTGATAGCCATGCTTCACCAAGCAGGCAAGAAGGTGGTGTTCGTCAACTGTTCGGGTAGTGCCATCGCCATGGTGCCTGAGACACAAAACGCACAAGCCATACTGCAGGCATGGTATCCTGGCGAACGAGGCGGCGAGGCCGTGGCCAACGTACTTTTTGGAAAAGTAAACCCATCCGGCAAGTTGCCTATCACCTTCTACAAGAGTGTAAAAGACTTACCCGACTTCCTCGACTACACCATGAAGAATCGCACCTATCGTTACTTCAAGGGAGATGTCCTCTTCCCCTTCGGACATGGCTTGAGCTATACCACCTTTAGCTATGGCAAACCAACTTATAAAGATGGAAAACTGATCTTTACGATACAGAACAAAGGCAAGCGCGAAGGAACAGAGGTGGCACAGGTATACATTCAACAATTAGCAGATACAGAAGGACCAATAAAGACTCTAAAAGCCTTCAAACGTATAAGTCTGAAGGCAAAAGAGAAACAAACTGTCAGCATCGAACTTCCACGAAGCAGTTTCGAATGCTGGGACTCTGGCACCAACACCATGAGAATTGTACCTGGGGAATACAAGATTTATGTAGGCACATCAAGCGCCTGCTGTACGGATATTGAGGTGACCATCGAATGAGATGGTCACTTCTACTTGATAGCTTACCGAGCTATCGGGCATGGCAAGGACTGCACGAAAGTGAATGCCTGTCTTGTCCACGGCACGGAAAACCATATCGCTCAGTACCGCCTGCTCCAAGAAAGAGGCAGGCACTTGATGTCTGAAGTCCTGCTTACGGAAGTCGCGTCCGAAAAGGCGCGAGGCTCCGTGATAGACATTCACATTTACGATATTGTCATAATACACATTATCCACCTCCACGCCATCATCATTATAAGTGCTCTTAAGCACTTTGTAAGTTGTTGGATTGACTTGCGTGTAGAGATGATACCTCCCTGTTCCAAAAGTCACGATGGTATCTCTCCGCACAAGTCGTCCCTGATTGAGCACCACAGGCTGCTGATGGTTAAAAGAGCTGAGATAGGACTTGTCGGTTGTCTTTACCAACTTGAGCACATCACCATTCTGAGTTTTAAACTCAAAGAGATGAGCAGACTGTTTTACGATAGCATATCGTATCTCATTGGCTCCTCGTATCACCAAAGTATCAGCCGATACATAAAAATAGGTAGGCATACTGGTAGAGTCTGGATAGTAAATGGTATCGCCCTTCACTCGAAAAACCACATCCTCGTCATCCTCGTCAACCCATATTCCTTGAAGCATCTGCTTGGCCTTTAAGTTTTCTCTGAACACATCCTTTCGGGAATGTTCATTACAGGCAGCAAACATCATCAGACATCCTATGACAAATAAAATAATACTGCGATTCATTAATGTTTTAATTTCCTTTTCTATCCTCTTCACTCGAAAACCTCGGCATCCTTTAGGGAAGTAGCCTTGAGTAAATCTTTCTCGGAAGTAAGCACATCTTTGGCTGAAATAGGCCATTTGATGTTGATGTCCTCATCATTCCAGCGAATACTGGCCTCGTGCAGAGGTGCATACACATTATCTACCTTATAGGTAAACACCGCCTCATCACTCAGAACCAAGAAGCCGTGGGCAAAGCCACGCGGAATGAAAAGTTGACGCTTGTTGTCCTCGCTCAGTTCCACAGCCACATACTTACCAAAAGTAGGACTACTCCGGCGAATATCAACAGCCACATCAAGCACACGGCCACGGATGACACGCACCAACTTGGCCTGAGAATATTCGCCTTTCTGATAATGTAGTCCACGAAGGACTCCATAACTCGACTTGGATTCATTGTCCTGTATAAATTCCACATGGCGACCTATATGCTGGTCGAAATCTTCCTGTCGCCACGACTCAAAGAAATAACCACGTGCATCACGAAAAACCTTGGGTTCCAAAACATAAACACCCTCAATCTCTGTCTTCAAATATTCCATTGTTCTTTCTATTTTTTAGTTTAGTCTACAGGCTTCCCTACAAACACAAAAACTACACCTTACTAATATATATGGCAAAGATAATGTTTTTTTTCGAAACAACAAAACAAATAAAACTTTTTATAGCCTATAACTTTTTTTTATGTAAAATCGTTGGCTGGTAGAGAAAAAATAACTATCTTTGCAAACGTGATTGAACTGGAAAGACATATAGAGATTCTACTTTTGAGCAACGATTGCGTGATAGTCCCCGGCTTTGGAGGCTTTATGGCTCATCATGTAGATGCAAGATATGATGGCAAAGACAGTATGTTTTTGCCACCACTTAGAACCATTGGCTTCAACCCGCAGCTCACCATGAATGATTCGCTCTTGGCTCTTTCTTATGTAGAGGCCTACGACATCAGCTATCCCGATGCCCTTAGCCGTATTGCTGAAGACGTGAGAGAAATTCGTGCAGAGCTCGACATTAACGGGAAATACGAATTAACTGATATCGGTACACTTTACCTCAACAGTCAAGGCACATATACTTTTGAACCTTGCGAGGCTGGCCTGCTAACTCCAAACTATTACGGTTTAGACGGTTTTTTAATGCTGCCACTCAAGGAGCTTAGTACATCTACAGAAAGTGAGGAAGAAACTGCAACTGTAGAATTTGCACCCTTCAGCAACAATGCCCCCCAACAGTCAGAAGATAACAAGGGCTGTCAATATTCTATGACAGAACCTGCGTTTGCAAGCGAACAAGAGAAAGAAAACAGCAACAGCGACTTCGTACAGATAAAGAAAAGCTGGCTTCGTAATGCTGTGGCTGCATGCATTGCGCTCATTGCATTCTTCACCCTCTCCACTCCACTTGACATGCCAAAGGTGCAGAAGAGCCAAATAGACATCAGCATGCTGAACCGTCTCATGCCAAAGGAAATAGTAAAGGACAACAGCATCAGGACTTTTGAAGCAACGGCAACAGAAGTCAAAAAAGCCGAGATAGAAAAGCAAGAAATAACCAAGCCACATTATTATTACAGTATCGTGCTGGCAAGCCGTGTTACAAAACGCAACGCAGCCACCTATACTGAGAGTTTGCAAGCCAAGGGCTTCAAAAACACCAGAGTGCTAATTACAGCCAATAACGTGAAGGTTATCTACGGTTCATACGAAACCGAACAACAGGCATACACTGTGCTCAACCAAATGCACCACCACGAGGCATTTGCCGATGGATGGGTAACCCTCGTGAAAGAATAAGCGCATGAAAAGAGTAAGATGTCCTAAATGTGACAATTTTATCACATTCGACGAAACCAAGTATCAAGCCGGACAAAGTCTTGTTTTCGTATGTCCACAATGCAACAAGCAGTTTGGCATACGCATAGGAGTATCCCAGCTACGCAAGACCCAAAAAGAGGAAATACCTAACGAAAGAGCTAATGAACATGGCGTGGGTTCTATCGTGGTGATAGAGAATGTTTTTGCCTACAAACAGGTAATACCTCTGCAAATGGGCGACAACATCATAGGACGTTACATGAAAAACAGCGGCATCAACTGTCCAATCGAAACTGTAGACCCCAGTGTTGACATGAACCATTGCGTCATCAATGTGAGTCGAGACAAGAATGGAAATCTAAAATATGTTTTGCGCGATGGTCCAAGCTATACAGGAACCTTTGTTAACAATGTAATTTTAGGCGACAGAGAGCGTCGCGTCATAGAGGATGGAACACTCTTTACCATAGGGGCTACATCTATTATTTTACGATCTGCTGATAATGAAGACGAATAGTTACATTATTTTCGCTTACTATCTGAAAGAAATCCTCACACTTTTATAATCTTTTTGCCTATATTTTCTTTATATTGTAAGAAAATGCGTACCTTTGCATCTGTAAACTTAAGATTAACGCAAGCTTATGGATGTAGCTATTGTAAAATACAACGCCGGAAACATCTACTCCGTAGTGAATGCCATGAAAAGACTTGGCATAACCCCCATCCTCACCGACGACGCAGAAACTCTGCGCAAGGCCGACCGCGTGCTCTTTCCAGGACAGGGACAGGCCAAGGAAGCAATGCTCTATCTCAAGGCACATAGACTTGACGAAACCATCAAGGCGCTCATACAACCAGTCTTGGGAATTTGCGTAGGACAGCAACTCCTATGCCGCCATTCTGAAGAAGGAGATATAGATTGTATCGGTATTTTTGATGTCGACGTAAAGAAGTTTATACCCCAACAGCACCAGGACAAAGTACCAGCTATGGGATGGAACGAAATCTACGATTTAAGTTCACCCTTGATGAAAGACTTGGGCGAAAATCCATATACTTATTTCGTGCATAGCTACTACGTGCCATTATGTCAAGAAACCATTGCTACAGCCAACTACATACATCCGTACAGCGCCGCTTTGCACAAAAACAATTTCTACACCTGCCAATTTCATCCAGAAAAGAGCGGAAATGTAGGTGAACAAATTCTCAAGAACTTTATGGAATTATGAATATAGAACTCATACCGGCCATCGATATCATTGGCGGACAATGCGTAAGACTCACAAAGGGCGACTACGCCCAAAAGAAAGTGTATGATGACAACCCAGCAAAAGTGGCTAAACACTTTGAGGAATTAGGGTTCAAGCACCTACATGTAGTTGACCTTGATGGAGCTAAATCAAAGCACATCGTCAACGACAAAGCACTGAAAGCCATTACGTCAGCCACTTCACTCATAGTAGATTTCGGAGGGGGCATCAAGACAGAGGAGGATATAGAAAAAGCATTTGATGCAGGAGCTGCCAAGGTGACAATAGGAAGCATCGCTGTGACAAATCCAGAACTTTTCCTTAGCTGGATAGACAAATATGGAACTGAGCGACTTATCTTAGGAGCTGATGTGAGAAACGGCAAAATATCTATCAACGGTTGGAAGGAAGACTCGGAAGAAAAACTGTCGTCTTTCCTAAAACAGTATACCGAAAAGGGAGTGCGCAACGTGCTCTGCACAGAAATCAGCAAGGACGGAACCCTGCAGGGACCAGCCATAGAACTTTATAAAGAGATCATGACTGCCCACCCTCAGCTTCACCTTATTGCCTCTGGAGGCGTAAGCTCCAACGAGGACATCGAGGCTTTAGAGGCAGCAGGCATCCCGGCTGTAGTATTCGGAAAAGCCTTCTATGAAGGTAAAATCGACATAGACAAGCTGAAGCTTTAAACAAACAAGGTTGGAACTTCTGATAAGATATCTACAGCAATTGTTCTGCGAAATAAAAACATGACAGATATGGTTGAACAAAATATAAGCAAAGGATTGGCTAAGAGAATCATCCCCTGTCTCGACGTGAAGAACGGAGAGACTGTAAAGGGTACAAACTTCGTGCACCTTCGCAGCGCAGGCGACCCTGTGGAATTGGGAAAAGCCTATAGCAATGCTGGTGCCGACGAACTCGTTTTTCTCGATATAACAGCCAGCTTTGAAGGGCGAAAGACCTTTGTCGACATGGTGACACGAGTAGCCGAAAATATCAACATACCATTCACCGTGGGAGGGGGAATCAACGAACTGAAGGATGTAGACCGGTTGCTCAATGCAGGAGCCGACAAGGTAAGTGTCAACAGTGCAGCCATACAAAATCCTGAACTCATTGACGAGATAGCCGGACACTATGGTTCGCAAGTATGTGTATGTGCCATAGATGCACGACTCGACAGCGATGGATGGCACTGCTACGTAAAGGGAGGAAGAGAAAGAGTGGAATTGGGACTCTTTGCATGGGCAAAGGAAGTAGCCGACCGAGGTGCGGGCGAAATACTCTTTACCAGCATGGACCATGACGGCGTAAAACAAGGTTTCGCCAATGAGGCTTTGGCAAGACTTGCCGACGAACTGAGCATTCCTGTCATAGCATCGGGAGGAGCAGGCAACATGCAGCATTTCCGCGAAGTCTTCACCTTAGGTAAAGCCGACGCCGCACTCGCTGCCAGCGTGTTTCACTTCGGAGAGATAGCCATCCCTGACCTCAAGAAATATCTACGCAGAGAAGGTATCAACGTAAGAATATAGAACTGAACGTTAATATATAGCAGCAGTATAAAGACTAAGAAGATATGGAAATAAATTTCGAAAAGATGGGAGGTCTTGTTCCAGCTATCATCCAGGACGCAGTAACCAAAAACGTACTGATGCTGGGATTCATGAACAAGGAAGCATACGAAAAGACCAAAGCCACAAAGAAAGTCACCTTCTGGAGCCGTTCACGCAACTGTCTGTGGACCAAGGGGGAGACATCAGGAAACTACCTAAACCTCGTCAGCATTCAAAATGATTGCGACAAAGACACTTTGCTTGTCAAAGTACACCCACAGGGACCAACCTGTCATAAGGGTACAGACACCTGCTGGGGCGAGGACAACACACTGAACCCAATCCTCTTTCTCTCAGAGTTGCAGGACTTCATATGCAAACGTCATGAAAAAATGCCAGAGGGAAGCTATACCACCAGTCTTTTCCAGAAGGGCGTGAACAAAATGGCACAGAAAGTAGGCGAAGAAGCCGTGGAAACAATCATCGAGGCAACAAACGGCAATAACGAGAAACTCGTCTACGAATCTTCAGACCTGCTCTACCACCTCATCGTCCTGCTAACCAGCAAGAAGCTGCGTATTGAGGACGTGGCAAAAGAACTACAGGTACGCCACGACCCAGAATGGGACAAAAAGCGCCGAACAGCAAAGAGCAGAGGTGAGATGAAGTAAAAATATGTATAAAGGTTCACATAATAAGGAGAAGAATTAGAATGTTGATAGAATATAAAAACGTAAGCATTTACCAAGCCGACAAGTGCATACTCAAGGACGTGAACTTCCATGTCGACGAGGGAGAGTTCACTTATCTTATCGGGAAGGTAGGATCGGGGAAAAGCTCACTGCTAAAAACCCTGTACTGTGAACTCGACCTCGTAGAAGGTGAGACTGAGAAGGCAGAAGTCTTAGGAAGAGACCTCAAGACCATCAAACGCAAAGAGATTCCTGCGCTGAGAAAAGACTTAGGCATCATCTTCCAGGACTTCCAGCTGTTGCATGACCGCAGTGTACACAAGAATTTCGAGTTTGTACTGAAATCCACTGGTTGGAAAGACAAGAAAGCCCGCAACGAACGCATCACGGAAGTTCTTGAAGAGGTAGGCATGAGCGAGAAAGCCGACAAGATGCCGCATGAACTGTCGGGTGGAGAACAGCAACGCATTGCCATAGCAAGAGCATTGCTCAACAACCCCAAACTCATTATTGCCGACGAGCCAACAGGCAACCTCGACCCAGAAACGGCAAGCAATATCGTAAATCTGCTGAAAAACATCACCAAGCAGGGAACAACGGTTGTTATGTCGACCCACAACATTCCCATGCTCGACAAGTTCCCTGGCATCGTATACCTATGCAAAGACGGAAGTCTGCACGATGTGACCAATGAATACAACCACATCGACCTGACCGAAGACGGAGAGGAAAGTTGAGATAAGACAAAGAAATATAAAAATATCATCATCAAAATGCCCCAAGTGGCAGCAAGGGCACAAGCCTGTTTATGATTTAAAACAAGTAATTTAGAATTATTAAAAATATTACAACTATGAAGGTAATGAAATTCGGAGGTACTTCAGTTGGCTCACCCGAGCGCATGAAGGGAGTAGCCTCCTTGGTTACAGAATCTGGCGAACCGACTTTTGTCGTGCTTTCTGCGATGAGCGGTACTACAAACTCACTCGTTGAAATCTCCGACTATCTCTACAAAAAAAATCCAGAGGGTGCAAACGAGGTAATCAACAACTTGGAGAAGAAATACATGCAGCATGTGGAAGAACTCTACTCTACCGAGGAGATGAAGGACACCACACGCGAGTTCCTTCGTGGCGAATTCGATTATCTGAGATCTTTCACCAAGGATCTCTTCACTTCTTTCGAAGAGAAGAGCATTGTGGCACAGGGTGAGATCATGAGTACCAACATGGTGGTAAATTACATGAAGGAACAGGGTATCAAGGCTGTATTGCTCAATGCGCTCGACTTTATGCGCACCGATAAGAATGCAGAGCCAGACCCACAATACATCAAGGAGAAACTTGCTGATATCATGGAGAAGAACCAGGGACAGCAAATCTACATCACACAGGGCTTCATCTGCCGCAACGCTTATGGCGAGGTAGACAACCTACAGCGAGGTGGCAGCGACTATACAGCTTCTCTTATTGGCGCAGCACTTCCCGCTGATGAAATTCAGATATGGACCGATATCGATGGCATGCACAATAACGATCCACGAATTGTAGAGCATACAGAAGCAGTACACCAACTCAACTTCGAAGAGGCCGCCGAGTTGGCTTATTTCGGTGCCAAGATTCTCCACCCTACCTGCGTACAGCCTGCCAAGTACGCCGGAATACCTGTAAGACTGAAGAATACCCTCGACCCAAAAGCTGACGGAACCATCATTGATAACGTGATCGTCCGTGGCAAGATAAAGGCAGTGGCAGCCAAGGACAACATCACAGCCATCAAAATCAAGAGTAGCCGCATGTTGCTGGCAACAGGTTTCCTGCGCAAGGTGTTCGAGATTTTCGAAAGCTACCAAACCCCTATCGACATGATTGCGACATCAGAGGTGGGTGTGAGCATGAGTATTGACAATGACACACATCTGAATGATATCGTAAACGAGTTGAAAAAATATGGTACAGTCACTGTCGACTCAGACATGTGTATCATCTGTGTTGTGGGCGATCTCGACTGGAGCAACGTCGGTTTCGAGACTCTTGCCACAGAGGCTATGAAGAACATTCCTGTAAGAATGATTTCTTACGGAGGTTCCAACTACAACATTTCATTCCTCATCAGGGAAAGAGACAAGAAGCAGGCTTTGAAAAATCTAAGCGACAACCTGTTTGGAAAGTAAGGATATTCAAGAACAAGGAGTTAAGCTATGGACATTCATCTGCAGTCACCTTAACTTCTTGGTTCAAAACAATTTAACTATAAAGCAATAAAGCGAAATGAAAGGAACATTTCCTATAGATAAGTTTCAGGAGACACAAACTCCGTTCTACTATTACGACACAACCCTATTAAGACAAACCCTCAGAACCATCTGCGAGGAAGCAGGTAAGCATCCAGGTTTCGAGGTACACTATGCCGTAAAAGCAAACGCCAATCCCAAAGTGTTGGGCATCATCAGCCAGGCTGGATTAGGAGCAGACTGCGTGAGCGGAGGAGAAATACAAGCAGCTACCAACGCAGGATTTCCCGCCGACAAAATAGTATATGCCGGCGTTGGAAAAAGCGACTGGGAAATCAATCTTGGATTGGAGAAAGGCATCTTTTGCTTCAACGTGGAGAGCATACCCGAACTGGAAATCATCAACGAGTTGGCTGCCCAAAAGAACAAGATAGCACAGGTATGCTTCCGTATCAATCCTAATGTAGGGGCACACACACATGCCAACATTACCACAGGATTGGCTGAGAACAAATTTGGAATTGCCATGCACGACATGGAGAATGTCATCGCCGAGGCTGCAACAATGAAGAACATCAAGTTCATCGGACTGCATTTTCACATTGGTAGCCAAATACTTGACATGGGAGACTTCGAGGCTCTCTGCAACAGAATCAATGAACTACAGAACCAGTTGGAAGCCCATCACATCGAGGTGAAGAACATCAATGTAGGAGGTGGCCTCGGAATAGACTACAAGCATCCCAACCGCATGCCCATACCAGACTTCAAGTCTTACTTCGACACTTATGCAAAACACCTGAAACTACGTGACGGACAAAGGGTACATTTCGAATTAGGCCGTGCTGTAGTGGGCCAGATGGGGACACTCATCACAAGAACCCTCTACGTGAAACAAGGTACAGCCAAGCAGTTTGTCATCGTAGATGCCGGCATGACCGATCTCATACGGCCCGCACTCTATCAGGCATATCATAAGATAGAGAATCTTTCGAGTGAGGAACCGGCAGAAACCTATGATGTGGTAGGTCCCATCTGCGAATCGAGCGATGTCTTTGCCAAGGCTATCGACCTAAACAAGACCCATCGTGGCGACCTCATTGCACTCCGCTCGGCAGGAGCCTATGGCGAGATTATGGCAAGTCAGTACAACTGCCGACAGCTGCCCAAAGGCTACATCACCGAAGAAATGTAAGGTACTAAAAATACGAGAAAATAAACTAAAATGATGATAATCAGTTTAACTACTATTATCGCTGGCGTAGCAATGGTTTTATTGGCAATCCTCGGATCGCTAATCAATCCATTTCTGCGCTCATTGCGTCTAAATAAAAAAGAAGACCAGGCAACAGAAGAAGAAGATACTGAAGACACTACAGCATCCCAGTCACAGCCTCCAGTCACCGTACTTATCACAGCTCACGACAATCTGCCAGAGCTGGAACGCAACCTGCACACTTTCCTTGAGCAGAAATATCCTGCCGATTATCAGGTCGTGGTAGTCTGCCAGAGCAGTGACGGTGAGACCATCGACTTTCTGAAACGCCAGTCTTCAGAAAATCCACACCTTTATTATACCTACATACCAGAAAGCTCACGCTATATGAGTCGAAAGAAACTGCAGATTACCGTAGGCGTGAAAGCATCCAAACACGAGTGGATTTTGCTCACTGAGCCTACCTGCATGGCTTGCAGCGAGGAATGGCTCGCCAATATGGCCCGACAGTGTCAGGAGCCCAACCACCTTGTGTTGGGCTATGTAAGCACCGAGGAAAGTTGCAAAGGTGTGCGCCGATTCGACATGATCAGAAAAGCCTATTATCTGTTGCGCAGGGCACAACGCTCCTATGGATATCGCACCAACCTGCCCAATGTCATCTTCCGCAAGAGCGACTTCATGCGTGAACATGGCTATCAGGGCAACTTGAAGTATGTGCGTGGCGAGTATGATTTCTTAGTCAACAAATATGCCCTGTGTGGCGATACCGCTGTAGAGTTATCCCCATCGGCATGGCTTCAGCAGGAATCCCCTACCAACAAGAACTGGCACAACGAAAGCCTCTATCTACAGGCTTCCCGCAAGTCGCTCCGACGCAATCTTTCCATGAGAGCCCTGATGTTCATCGACCACCTCATCCCCCACCTCAGCCTCATCGCCTCCATAGCCGCCTTGGCCTACTCGGTTGTGACGAAAGACAGGATATTGACGGGCTGCGCAGTTTTTTCCCTGTTGCTACTCATCATCCTACGAACCATCATTGCCCACAGAGCCGTGTCCTATTTCGACTCTTTCATTCCTACGTATAAGTTGCCCTTCTACGAGTATGGGATCATCTGGCGCAACTTCGCCAACAAAGTACGCTACTGGCGAGCCGACAAAAACGACTTTACCAGCCATAAGCTATAAAGAAGATACAAAAGGAAGCATGGAAACATTGCGAAAAACTTAAATAGCCAATGATGAAAATATATTTATTCGCAACCAAGGAAAAGAGACAATACGCCATGTACAAAGCCTACATCGAGGCTTTGCTGCAAAGACTCGACATTGCCGACACCATGGAGGATGCCGATGTGGTATTGTTTCTTGGTGCATGGTCGCACAAAGGAGCCCGTCTGGCACAGTGCTCCAAGAAGATGGGCATCCCATACATTGTTTGTCCATTGGGCGACATTTCGGCAAGAAACCGCCATACCCCTTGCTTGAGAAGAAACCTGCAAGCCGTTGCCTATCAGAAAGCTATGTACAAAGCGGCAGAACTCATCGTCGCCACCACGCCCTTGGAAAAAGAATATCTCACCTCTTTGGGTTGGAACAACCACATCTCGCTCATCCGATATTTCGGCTACAGCCATCTCACCACAGAACAGTCCATGATAGAAGACTGGCAAGGCACTGATGCCTTCACCTTCAACAACTACGAGAAGCGAAAGGCAGAAGCCATAGCTGCGAAGACCAACGACCCCATCATCGCACAAATCATGCAGATAAAAAGCAGGATGCCGCACAAGAACATTCCGCAAAAATACATTGACGACCTGCATGCACTGCTCTATGCCGACAACTACGACGAGGATGCCGTCAATGCGGAACTCGCCAAGCAGAAGCTCGACCTGTATGCGGCAGCCGTCTTCCAAGCCATGGCCGAGAAGACAGGCCTCACCGAGGGATTCATGCCCCTGCCTGCAAAAAGAGGCAGAAAGAGCAAACAAATTCTGAAATACATCAAGTAAACTTACAACCATATGCCCATCTCTGTTCATGATTGATTACCCAAGAATTAGCACCTTGGCAGGCTCTCTGCCTGCATTCAGCATAGCCGACTCCGTCAACCAAGCATTGAGAGAGTCGGCTAATATTGTTGTCACAGCTCCTCCAGGAGCAGGCAAGTCTACCTTGCTTCCTCTCACCATCCTCAAGGGAATAGGTAGCAAGGGAAAGATATTAATGCTGGAACCGAGACGACTTGCAGCCCGACAAATAGCCGAACGAATGGCAAGTCTCTTAGGCGAACCTGCCGGCAAGACTGTGGGCTACCGTGTACGATTCGACAACAAGGTGACGACCGAGACCCGTATCGAGGTCCTCACGGAAGGCATCCTTACCCGAAAGCTCGTAAGCGACGCCACCCTCGAGGGCATCGATGTGGTCATCTTCGACGAATTCCACGAAAGAAGCATCCATTCCGACTTGGCATTGGCTCTTACCCTACAGGCACAGCATATCATCCGTCCCGACCTGAAAATCATCATCATGTCGGCCACCATCGACACTGTTTCCATCTGCCAGTCCCTTCATGCACCACTCATCAAGTGCACAGGGAAAATGTTTCCAGTAAAGACTATCTATACAGAAACCGAAATCGACAAATACCATATATATAAAGAGGTGGCTGCCATCGTGATGAGAGCCCACCGGGAACATGAGGGCGATATCCTTGCCTTCCTGCCAGGACAAACCGACATACAGAGATGCGAGGAACTCCTTGCCGACAGCCTTGCCGACACATCGACGTCGGTATATCCACTCTATGGCAACCTCTCGCCAGAGAAACAGCAGCAGGCCATAGCTCCATCGCGGCAAGGCAAGCGAAAGATTGTTCTCGCCACCCCCATCGCCGAGACATCACTCACCATCGAAGGCGTGAGAATCGTTGTAGACTCAGGATTCTGCCGCCAGTTGGTGTATGATGCCCGAACAGGTCTAAGCCACCTCGAGACCGTGCGCATCAGCAAAGACATGGCCACCCAAAGAAAAGGACGAGCCGGCAGAGTGGCAGAAGGAATATGCTACCGACTATGGTCGCACAATTCGGAACATCTCATGCGAGAACAACGAAAGCCAGAGATAGAGGAAGCCGACCTCGCCTCGATGGTACTCGACATTGCAGCCTTTGGCGAGAACGACCCGATGTCGCTTCCATGGATTACTCCGCCTTCTAAGAGCAACACAGTCAACGCCAAACGCTTACTTCTTTCTCTTAAAGCGATAAACGAAGATGGCAGTACTACGCCATTAGGCAAAAAAATGGCGGCATTGCCTTGCCATCCACGCATAGCCAAGATGATGCTCTGTTCCGGCACAGATGCCCAAAAAGCCTTGGCATGCGACATGGCCGCCATATTGGAGGAAAAAGACCCAATGAACGAAAACGAGGACTCAGACATGACGCTGCGCATCGCCATGCTGCGTTCGCAAAGAGAGAGGAAGGACCTGGGCAAATGGGCACGCATCGCACAGATAGCCCAGGAATACCGCAAGATGCTCAAGGCAAAGGAGAACAACCGCCCTGTCGACCCAGAGGAAGTGGGAAGCTTGATAGCCTCAGCCTATCCCGAGCGAATAGCCATGGCCATCGACAACATTGGCAACTTCAAGATGTCAGGCGGACAGCATATATTCATCGAGCGAAACGACTCCATGTCCTTGCATCCCTGGCTTGCCATCGCTTCACTCAACTCCACCGCCAACAAAGGCAAGGTGTTCCTCTCTGCCCCCATCAGCATCAGCAACTTACCCACCTCTACATTCACCAACATCTCGTGGGACAGCAAGGCAGGAGCCGTGCGGATGCAAAGAGAAAAACGAATCGGACAGCTCGTCATAGAAAGCAAACCCATCCACGACGCAGACAAAGAACAAATTGTCGGCATCATCTGCACCGCCGTCAAGAAAGAAGGACTCAGTATGCTCGACTGGAACGAGAAAGTGAAACGTCTGCAGCAAAGAGTGGCAAAGGTAAAGCAATGGCATCCAGAAATGAACGTGCCAGACCTCACTACCGAGCATCTGCTGTCGACAGCCTCGGAATGGCTTCCCTTCTATCTGGAGCAAGAGGGCAAATTGAGAACGACCACTGCCGAACTCAAGAAACTCGACCTTGCCGAGATGCTATGGGCACAGATACCATACGAACAGCAGGAAGAGATAAACCACTTGGCACCGACCCATATCGAAGTACCTTCAGGCAGCCACATCCGTATCGACTACCGACCTGGAGCCGAAGCACCCGTGCTGAGCGTACGCCTGCAAGAATGTTTCGGTATGCCCCAGACTCCCAGGGTGGACAACGGCAAACGCCCCCTATTGCTGGAGCTCCTGTCGCCGGGCTTCAAACCCGTACAACTCACACAAGACCTCGCTAATTTCTGGCAAAGCACCTATTTCGAGGTACGCAAGGAACTAAAGCGCCGTTATCCCAAGCATTTCTGGCCCGAGAACCCTTTAGAGAGCGAGGCTGTGAGAGGTGTGAAAAGAAAATAAGCCGATGCCTCAGTACTTTTCTGCCAAAACACGCCTGCGTTTGCAGCAATTTATGTACTTTTGCATACAAAAACGAAAAATGAACGGAATATACACAATTCTCCTCTTGGTGTTAAGCAACATTTTCATGACCATAGCATGGTATGGACACCTCAAACTGCAACAAACTGGCGTCAGCAGCAACTGGCCCTTGGCTGGTGTGATAGTCTTCAGCTGGGCGATAGCCTTCTTCGAATACTGCTGCCAGGTGCCAGCCAACCGCATCGGCTTCATCGGCAACGGCGGGCCTTTCTCTTTGGTCCAGCTCAAGGTGATACAGGAATGCGTTTCCCTCATCGTCTTCGCCATCATTGCCAACGTTCTCTTCCAGGGGCAAAGTCTGCACTGGAACCATTTAGCAGCCTTTCTCTGCCTGATAGCCGCCGTCTACTTCGTCTTCATGAAGTAATACAGACAAAGGCTGAGGGGCAGGGAATGTTCTTTACTTGCTGCCCTTTCTTCGATTGCAATCTCT
>DJOI01000007.1:30581-31135 GCA_002439605.1 Candidatus Segatella mututuai
GAGAAGACACGAAGGTCAAGATAATGCTCATCACCAGTAAGGACGTATGGGATGATGCCTTGCGGCTTTTGAATTTCATCTTTCGCATCCTTCATCAGCTCACTGATTTTCTTTTCTATAGATGCAACATCCAGGTCTTTATAATGATAAAGGTCATAAAGTTTTGCCCAGTCCAAACCTTTCATGATACTCTTGAATTTCTTCATATTAAAAGTGGAGATAGCCCAATTCAAAACGTTTTGGAAATAGGTCCACAACGGCAAAGCTGTATGGTCGTGCTGATGTTGAGCCATATAGCCTACTATTGTTTGTGGCTTACCATTGCGAGTTTCATGGTCTGCCATCCAACTCAAAGCTTTCTTCAAGAAATCTTGACGGTCAGGAGAACCATTCACCAAATCCTTGCCCAATCGGTATGCACCACAGTTCTTCTTTGAAAAGTGCTTCTTTGCATCACTTAGGAAAGGTCCTGCATAGATTGCATTGTTGATTTCCTGCTCATTCAGAGCCTTGCCTGCTATGTTGATTGTCTTAAACCATTCCAATTTCTCCGA
>DJOI01000007.1:31229-32448 GCA_002439605.1 Candidatus Segatella mututuai
TGATTGAAAAAGTTCTTGAAATCGTAGGCAAACTTACCTGCCACATATTCACAAAGAGACAAAGTACGCTGCTGTCCATCCATTACTTCGTAAGGACACTCCGCATCGTCACTTCGCTTTACCCAATACATAATATTGAGCGGATAATTGTGAAGCACTGTTGTTATAACTGCTTGTTGTTCTTTCTCATTATAGATGAACTCACGCTGATATGGTGGACGAATGTCAAGAAGACCATTATAGCCTCTGACTCCTTGTTCTTCGTTATTAATGTAACCTTTGGTTATCTCACCTACGGTTACTTCTATTTGCTCTATTTTTAACATGATACTTGTGGATGTTTGTTACGGATTATAATTCTACTATATTGGCGTTTACCATGAACCACTCCACATCCTCCTCTATCTTCAGGATGTATTTTATAACGCATTCTTTCCAATACTTCTTTTGGAGCAGAAGCTCGTGTATTGCCACTTGCTTGCCAAATTATCTCGAATTGATTTGGATTATATTTGTCCAAGAATGTTATAGGAACACCCATTAATCCTGCATAATCACAAGGAATATCTTGGGTTCTGCCAACATTTATTGCATCATAATTATCATACTTGGGATACTCATCCTCTGAATAACGACAAACCAAATCTAATTCTTCATTGCGTTTTGGAATCTCTAGATTTGTGAACCAATTAACTCCCGACACGCGAATCATATTCTCCTTATGGTCTCCTGCAGAGGCAATATCATCATACGGAGAATAAAAATGAGCAGCTGCACCTTTAAAACCATAACCAAGCCATACCTCATTGTTTCTTAACAAAGGAAATACCTCTTTATAAGTTATCGCATTCTGATGACCAACAATTACAAACTTTTTCCCATACTCCATCAACTGCCCAATGTATTCACGAAATAAGGAGAACGGTGGATTAGTCACAACAATATCTGCCTCTTTCAATAATTCGATACACTCTAGCGAACGGAAATCGCCAGTCTTCAATATCGACAAGACATTTTTATCATTTTTCAAGAGATAACGCACATCGGATAAATCGACTGCCCCATCGCCATTTTCATCCTTCACCTCAGTTATCTCCACCTTATACGCAATCTTCTTTGGTTCCTCATCATCGAAACCATCAAAATGAATAGCCAGTTCGTTACCTGTTACTGGCGAACCGTTATAACAGGTACAGATAAGTTTCTTCAATCCTAACTG
>DJOI01000038.1 GCA_002439605.1 Candidatus Segatella mututuai
AGGCTTTTTTCTTCGATATAAAACCTCAAAACAGGAGAATCCAAGCCAAAAATGATACTTCGCTGATACATTACTGATACTTCTCGGTGATTTTTCCGAGAAGTATCATCGTAATTAACTAATTGTACATCAATCATTTATCATCATATTTCCGTCTAACATTGATACTTTGATACTTTTTTTACGAAAAATAACGCCTAAAAAAGCAAAAAATAGCAGAATGATGCTTTTATTTTGAGTTTCAAGTGGTTGTGGCAGTCGTTGGCTTAAAGTGGCATAGACGAGGAAATTAACCACAATCCTAAGACCCTATATAGTGCAAGCAACTATTCCTTATACGGAATTACCAGAATTCACTCCTTCAGAGTCAATGGGTAAGCAAATTATTCCACTAATTATGGGAACGGCTTATGAATCCATCTGATTTCTATTTGCTGGTTCTATACGAGGTTATTCTGAAGAATGGCAAAACGAAAACCATATATAGCAAGGACAATTTTTATTTTAGGGGAAGTGAACAAAGTAGAGCGATTTGGTATGTAAAGATCTGTCTTAGAAACAATTAATAGTTTTAGTTACGATTATGTTGGCGAAGCAAAGGAATTTGCTGGTAACTATTCAGCAGCCCCTACTATCAAATCGGGGCTGCTAGCCTTTTGGGTAGGGATAATCCGCCATCACCTTAGGATTGGAAATGGTTCTGATTACATTGAAAGTAGATTGTCCGTTCTTTTTGGCAGTATCCATGAGTGAATGCAGGACAGCAAAAGCTTCCTCTCCTTTGAAGGAGCGCAAGCATTGACTAATTTTCATTTTGGACTTTGCCTTTCTTGTGGCTCCTTCACTGGCATTGTTGTCTGACGGAACTCTTTCATCGTGGAGGAAAGCAAAGACCGCATCTTTCCATTTCCTCAAAGAGTTTTGTAAACGACAGAATTCTATGTGAAGTTTGTCAAGTGGTTCCTCCAACAGTTCTTCAAAGCGTTTTACAATGTCGGTCCAATCTATGTCGGTCCAATCAATATGCTTTCGCTGCCTGATGGCATCCCGAAACAAGTCTTGCATCCTTTCCGACCAAGTTTGCTTTGTTTCCAACTGGTCTATATACTGTAGATTTCGGAGTAAGTGTGCCAGGCAAATCTGATGTCCTTTGGCTATGACATTATAATATAGCGGAAGACGGTCGGACACAAAAACTGAATTTGGAAAGCCATTGGGATATTCTGAATCAAAGTCTTTTGGACCTCGCCCCTTTCCGCCAGACAAATATGTTAGTCTTGGACTTTGCCAAGCCCAAAGCCACTTTAGCGTCCCATTGATGTTCTCTGTTGTCTCGTCGCCACCGACTACACTCTCATTCTGCATCATGTCATGAATCTTTGTGTAGGCGGGAATACTTTTTTCCTTGACATCCTGCACCATATTACAGATGGTACCTTCACTCAACCCGATGTCAAACATCTCTTTTAATAAAGGACTTGACTTTGTTTGTTGGAACATTCATTGCTTCGACCAGATATACAATCATTGCCTTTAGGTTTGCCCCATAACAAACAGGAGCATTGACTCCTTCGGGAAAAGGAGTCCTAATCTTGGTTCCACAGTTTGGACAGGTCTTTTCAAACGACACGTATTCCGTAATTAACTTCCGTGGAAAAAGGATGCCTATGACTTGCCGGCGTTCTACGACACGCCCTCGAATATGGGATAGGTCGCACGAACAACTTGGACAAGTGGCCTGTTCTACCGCCTCAACCTTATCAATGTGTGCGGACTGATGAAGTGTCGTCCCCTTGTGCCCAGGTTGACCTCCTACAGGGCGAAGCGAGGAGTGCACTTAAAAGTATATAGAAACAGCATACAAAGGAACATTCGTCATCCAGCTCTGCTCCCTATAGTCAGACATAGAGAATCGGATGCCATGAAGGCCAAGATGCTGTCCTACGAATGTTGACAACGATTTAGAGCGTAGGTTTTCCTCTGCTTTCGCCTCTATTGGAACAATGTCACAATTGTGCTGAATCAAAAAGTCAATCTCCAACTTGGCATCATTACTATAATAGAAAACAGATGTATCGTTGGTTGCCATCAACTGACTCATCACGTAGTTTTCCGTGAAAGCGCCTTTCGATTCTTCCATACCATTTTCGGCAACCAGCAACTTGTCGGCAGGGGTTTCGCTCATAGCTCCTAATAGTCCACAATCAAGCAGAAACAGCTTGAAACTACTGATGTCAACATAGAACTTCAATGGCATCTTGGGTTCATTCACTCTTTCCGCTTTATATATCAATCCTGCATCCAACAGCCATTGTATGGCTGTCTCGAAGTCTTTAGCTCTGGCTCCAGGCTTAACCACACCATAGATAAATTTCTTGTTTTCTTTTACCAATTGCGATGGCATGGACTGCCATACCATATTGATACGATTAGCTTCTCGTGTGGGAACATGTTTGGAAATATCTTTCTGATAGGTAAAAAGGATGTTCTTTTGTATTTCTCTTACCTCCATAGCATCGTTAGTCTCCACAAATACCTTGACAGCTTCGGGCATGCCTCCTACGAAATAATATTCTCTGAGCATCTTGATATACTCCGAGCGAAGCAACTTGATTGTGTTCCAATCCTTGCTCTTTAGAATATCTACCATTTGCTGTTTTCCCTTGGCAAGCAAAAACTCATCATAAGTCATTGGGTAGATATTGAGAACATCTACTTTTCCGACAGGAAAGGATTCCCCTTGGTGCATAGCTATTCCTAAAAGAGAGCCTGCCACTGCAACATGATATTCAGGAGCTTTCTCACAGAAATATTTGAGGGCAGCCAAGCCTCTCCTCAACTCCTGAATTTCATCAAGAATAATGAGGGTCTTACCAGGAGTGATAGTTTGCTGAGTGATGGCACCTATGGCAAGGATGATACGTTGCATATCATAATCTTGCAAAAACAAGTCTTTCGCCATACTGTTATCATCACAGTTTATATAAGCGACGTTTTCAAATTCTTGCCTGCCAAATTCCGTAAGCATAAAAGTCTTGCCAACTTGGCGTGCGCCAGCTAAAACAAGAGGCTTACGATGCTCCTTGTTTTTCCACTCTTTTAGTCGGTTTATGATGTTTCTATACATAAGTTACTGATATTAAGTGTTTTCAACTGCAAAGTTACAATTTCCCTACCGAACTTCCAAGAAAAATTACATTTTTCCTACCGAACTTTTTATCAAAAGTAACACTTTTCCTACCGAACTTTTCGCTTAAAGCTACATTTTTCCTACCGAATAGTCAAAATGGCATACAGAACAATATCACTTATCTTTACTCCCTCAAGCTCAGCTCTAAGAACCTATCGCACAGTTGAAACACACCTTCGTCTTGTGTGATAAAATCCCTGTCAAGTAAGGTTTTGACAGCTCCTTGCACGGTACTTGCCCCAAGATGATACTTCTGCAAGAACTCCTGCGACATGAGGGAAGAAGGCTTTCCTTCCTGGGCGATTGCCATGAGCACCTGCTTCTGCTTGGCAGTCAACTGATAGAGCAAAGCTTGATAGGCAAAGCGATGCTGGGCAAGAATTCCCTCGATCGCCACTCTGACATCCTCTTCCTCCAACAACGGCTTGTCTGAGATGGAAGTGTAAAGCATATTGAGCACATACTGGATGTACCAAGTGACGCCATCAAAATGATGATATAAGTAAGCAAAAGCCTCCGAACTGATTTCCTTATGATTCTTGGCAAGATGATGATTGGCGAAAGCCAAGTAAGTCTGCTCATTGATAGCCTCCAAGCCCATGATGCTCGAACTATGATAGAAAGGGCGGGATTGGGAGGTGAACATCAATGCCATCATGTGACGTTTAGAACCCGAAAAGACGAAGTTAGTGTTATGGCAGTTCTGGATTCGTTTACGCAACGTTGCCTCTACCGTTTTCTCGGGATAGTTGGCTATAGTCTGAAACTCATCTATCGCCACCAAACAAGGTTTGTCCGCTTGTTCGAGATAAGCAAAGATTTCATCCAATGTTATATCAGGTGTTTGAATATCACCAAGTCCTACACTCCACTCTGGATTGCCATTGATGTCAAATGAAATAGTGGATTTCAATGACTGGAGTGTATTCAGGAAAAACTCCCAAACCTTCCTGCCTTTAGGCTTTAATGCTGTCAGAATGCCCTTGCCCAAGGCATAGACAAACTCGCTCAGATTCTTCGTATCATAAATGTCAATATAGATGCAATGATACTGCTCTCGAATCGTTTTCTGTTGGAAACAATTATATATCAACCCCGACTTACCCAAACGGCGTGGTGCAATCAATGCTACATTGCATCGATTGGTCAAATGACGAGTCAACAAAGCTGTTTCCTCTACCCTATCACAAAAATATTCAGGGGATAGATAGCCTTCTATAGCAAATGGATTTACCTGTACCATAAGCATTTATCTCATTATGAATTTTACGTAACGAAGATTCCATAATGCAAAGATAACGCAAATCGAAGACAATACAAAATAAAACGATAACTTTTTTATTTTTATTGTTGAAATGAAGCCTATTTCATCTGCCATCGAAGTAGTACTTCATGGGGGAACGCAGTAGTACTCCATTCAAGGTTGAAGTACTACTGCGTTTTTCCAATATTACTTCTTGCACATACCCAAGAAATACTTGTGTATTTCCAAACTGTCATTCAACTCTGGATGGAAGGCTGTGACGAGTTGGTTGCCCTGACGAGCAGCCACAATCTTGCCATCCACCTCCGCCAACACCTCGGCATCGCCCCACACCTCCTTGATATAAGGAGCACGGATGAAGGTCATTGGGATATTTCCTGTAATGCCTTTCATCGGAGCCTCGACATAGAAACTGCCGAGCTGGCGACCGTAGGCATTGCGCAAAGCCGTGATGTCCATCGAAGCGATACGCTTGCTTGGCTCGCCCTCAATCTTCTTGGAGAGAAGAATCAAACCGGCGCAAGTGCCATAAACAGGAAGTCCTGCGGCTATCGCCTTCTTCACAGGCTCCATCAAGCCGAGTTCGTTCAAGAGCTTCGCCTGGGTGGTACTCTCACCACCAGGGATGATGAGACCATTCTTCGGCTGGTTCCAGTCCTTCAACTGGCGAATCTCGAAACTATCCACGCCCAGCTGAGCCAATTTCTGGCGATGCTCAGCAAAGGCACCTTGTAAAGCTAATACTGCTATTCTCATAACATACTTATCTAATATAAAAGCCCCTTCTTTTCAGGAGGGGCTTTCATCAGTTATCTTTTTATTATTTACCTCTTTCAGCCATCAAGAGGGCAATCTCCTGCTCGTTGATACCAACCATAGCCTCGCCGAGATCCTCGCTGAGTTCTGCCAACATCTTAGGATCGTTGTAGTTGGTAACAGCCTTGACGATAGCCTGGGCACGCTTAGCCGGGTTACCGCTCTTGAAGATACCAGAACCTACGAATACGCCCTCGGCACCAAGCTGCATCATGAGGGCTGCGTCGGCTGGAGTAGCCACACCACCTGCGGCGAAGTTGACAACTGGCAACTTGCCGTTCTCATGAACATACTTCACCAAGTCGTAAGGAGCCTGCAACTGCTTGGCTGCCTCGTAAAGCTCATCCTCGCTCATAGAAACCAAGCGACGGATTTCGCTCTGCATCATACGCATGTGGGTAACAGCCTGAACCACGTCACCAGTTCCTGGCTCACCCTTGGTACGAATCATTGTAGCACCCTCGGCGATACGGCGGAGAGCCTCGCCCAAGTTCTTAGCGCCACAAACGAAAGGAACGTCGAACTTAGTCTTGTCGATGTGATAAACATTATCTGCCGGAGAGAGCACCTCGCTCTCGTCGATATAGTCGATTTCGATAGCCTGAAGAATCTGAGCCTCGGCGAAGTGACCGATACGGCACTTTGCCATCACAGGGATGGATACAGCCTCCTGAATACCCTTGATCATCTTAGGGTCGCTCATACGAGACACGCCACCTGCCGCACGAATATCGGCTGGAATACGCTCCAAAGCCATTACTGCACATGCACCTGCTGCCTCGGCAATTTTTGCCTGTTCTGGAGTTGTTACGTCCATGATCACACCACCCTTGAGCATCTGAGCCAAGTTGCGGTTCAATTCTTGTCTATTTTCTGCCATAATTTTAATGCTTTATTAATTGCTGGCTGCAAAGGAAACACTTTTCGACGAAACAGAAGAAAAATGTTCCTATAAGTACAAAGATTACGTCAATTTGTATAAGACAAGATTCAAAAGCCTCCACCATTCTTATCGTGTCGAGTTTTCATTCTCTCTTGGCAGGTATATATAATATTATCCCAATCATATGCAAGATTTTCTGTTGATTGCAGTGCATTAACTATCCGTTGCGACGGAACTGAGAGGGAGTGACATTCCGCATTTTCTTGAAGAACTTGGTGAGATGGGCCTGCGAGGAGAAGCCGAAACTGTTGGCTATCTCCTGCATGGTATGAGAGGTAGTAGACAGCTCGCGCTCTATCTCCCTCACGATATACTCGTCGATGATGGCCTTGGGAGTCTTACCCGAGATACGACGGGTTACCTGGGCCAAGTAGCGACTGCTCACATTGAGCTGGTCGGCATAGAAATGCACATCGCTGTAAGTGCGGCAGAAGTTGTTGACCTGCGAGATAAACTGGTTGTAGAGTTCCGAACTGCGCCCCTGCAAGTTGCTTTCACGAGTCAGCTCCACATTGATGAAATCCTGTGCCATCGCCAAGGCATCCGTCATCTTCTTCCCCCGGCTCAGATAGACGGCAAGAGCCGACGAGAAGCGGTTGATGAGTCCATGCGAGTTGGCATTGTCGAGCATGAAGACCTGCATTTCCTTATCACGAGCCCATCGCTGCAGCTGGGAATCCCGCAGGATGATGTCGTTTTCCTTTCTTCGCGCCACGATGACAGAACAAAGCGGCAACAGGCGGTACTTTATCTGGCTTACCACATCCTCTGTCATCAAAGCCTCGCCATTGCTCGACCAGATGGCAGGTGTATAAATAATATAATCGGGGCGATACTTGGTCAGCGCATCTATCACCACGGCAAGGGTTTCCACTTTTCTTATCATGCCCACCTTCACAATGGCTGGCTGTATATCGTTCATGATAGCCTCTATCTGTCCCGACACGATCTCTGCCGGCACATCAAAGAATTCCTGAATGCCCAATGTGTTCTGCACCGTGATGGAGGTAATCGCCGAGACTGCGTAGCCACCCAGCTCGGATATGGTCTTGATGTCTGCCTGCACTCCCGATCCACCCGTGCTATCGGAACCTGTTATCGTCAATATGGGATAAAAACTTTTCATACATCGGCAAAAATACGAAAAAAACATAACATTATCAAAATAATATTCGTATATTTGCACCAACTTAAAAACTATACACACAAACCATTAACGTATGAAAGCATTTTATCTTTCTATTCTGATGACGTTGGCGCTGTTGCCAGCCCATGCCCAGCGCAAGAACAATGCGATGAGAGAAACCAAAAAGGAGTTCTTCAAAACAGAGAAAGCCCGACTGATAGGAGATCAAATCATAGACTATCAAAGAGTGACCGGCGGATGGCCCAAGAACATCGACATGGCAAAGCCCATGACCAACGAGGAACGACAGCAAGTGCTGAAAGACAAAAACCAGCGCGACGACTCCACCACCGACAACGGTGCCACCAACATGCAGATGATGTATCTGGCACGGCTCTACCAGGCCACCAAGAGCAAGAAGTATCGTGACGCGTTCCGCCAAGGTGTGGAATATCTGCTTAGCGGACAGTATGCCAATGGCGGATGGCCCCAGTTCTGGCCAAAGATGCGCGACTACCAGATTCACATCACCTTCAACGACGATGCCATGGTCAACACCATGGAACTGCTGCGCGATGTATATACGCAGAAGCCCCCCTTCGACGGAAAACTTACCAACAAAGAACTACGACAAAAGGCCGCCAAGGCCTTCGACAAAGGCGTGGAATGCATCTTGAAGTGCCAAATCATCAAAGACGGAAAGCCAACAGTATGGTGCCAGCAGCACGACCGCGAGACCTTCGAGCCTCGCCCTGCACGCGCTTTCGAGCTTTCCTCCTATTGCTCTTACGAGAGCGCACGCATCGTGGCTCTGCTGATGAAGATTCCGAACCCAAGTGAGGAGATAAAACGCTCCATACGAGGAGCCATGCAGTGGTTTGACACCTATAAGTTGACAGGTCTGAAGGTGGTACGCAAAGGCGAGGTGGGGTCATCGTTCAGAACTACCGAACTCGTAAAAGACCCTCATGCCACCACGCCCATATGGGCAAGATACTACGACCTGGAGAACTGCGAGCCTTTCGTATGCGACCGTGACGGTGTGCCCCGCCGACATCTTTGGGAGATAGGCACAGAGCGCCGCAACGGCTATTCCTGGTACAGCGACCGTTCTGCCTTCATCTACCCTCTTTACGAAAAATGGGCAGACAAATATGACACCGCCAACAAACTGAACCTCCGTCTCAACTCTCCTGGTGCCAACGAGCGCGGACTGATAGACATGGACCGCGCCCCGAAGCCCGACCTGTCTAAATTCGACGCGATAGTCAATGCCGGCGAGCGCATACAGGATGCCATAGAGAAGGCTCCCGAGAGCCCAACAAAGCCTTTCAAGATACTGATTCGCAACGGACTGTACCACGAGAAAGTCATCATCGACCGCCCCAACATCGTACTCGTGGGAGAAAACCGAGACAGCGTCATCATACAATATGCCGAGACCAGCGCCTCACAAACCATAAAGGAATACAAGGGAAAAACCGTGCACATGGGTGTCATCGTGCTGCAAGCCAACGCCAACGACTGTGTCATAAGCGGCATAACGGTATACAACAATTATGGCAGCACGGTAGAGAAAACCACCACGCACCAGATGGCCATCTATGGCAAGGCCACACGCACCATCATCATCAACAGCAACATTTTCGCAGATGGCAACGATGCCCTCTCGCTATGGTGCCAGCAAGGAGGCATGTACTACCATGCCGACCTCTACCTGCGCTGTCCGGGCGTCGACTTCATGTGTCCGCGCGGCAGATGCTACGCCACCCGTTGCAAGTTCGTGGGCGACGGCAGAGCCATACTTTGGCACGACGGCAGAGGCGACATCAACAACAAGTTTGTAGTGACATGCTCCTCGTTCGACGCACTCTCCCCCACCAAGTTAGGACGCTATCACCACGACCACCAGTTCTACTTAATCAACTGCCGCATGTCGAAAAACATCCTCGACAGCAACATCAGTTACGCCTATAGCGACAAGGTGCTCGACCCATGCCCATGGGGACTGCGCGTATATTATTATGGTTGCCAGCGCGAGGGAGGCGACAGCGGATGGCTACGCGACAATCTCGACCAGGCTCCGGGCAAGCCTGCCTTCCACGCCATTACCGCCCTATGGACCTTTGATGGCAAATGGGATCCAGAGGCACGCATCAGAGACCTGTGGTATGTATTGAAATACCAGACGAAATAAGTATTCTTGGCAGTATTTGGTGTTAAATACATTAAATACTGTTAATATCATGGTTCGTCATGTACATCATATAAATATTATTGTTACTTTTGGCAATAATACGGACAGATATCTACTGATGACAAACAAAAAATACAAGACATATCTTAATGTATAACTAAAAGCAAACCGTTTATGTATCAACAATTCAAGAAAGGAGCGCTGGCTCTATCTCTTAGCTTGTGCTGTGTCGGTGCGTTTGCACAGAAGACCATCACAGGCAATGTGAAGGATACTACAGGTGAGCCATTGATTGGTGTAACTATCCAAGCCGGTAAGGGGGGGGACGGTGACCGACATCGATGGCAACTTCAGTATCCAAAACCTTAAGCCTGGTGACAAGATCACCGTTTCCTATTTAGGTTGTAAAACCCAAACCATCACCGTGGGCAACCAGTCGACGCTGAACATCGTCATGCAGTCTGCCGACAAGAGTCTCGACGAGGTGGTGGTCATCGGTTATGGCACCATGAAACGTCGCGACCTGACAGGTGCCGTAGCTTCGGTTACTGGCGACAAATTAGCCAAAAACCCTGTATCCAACATCGCCGAGGCGCTGCAAGGCCAATTGCCAGGTGTGTCAGTAACCTCCCAGGACGGTCGCCCTGGCGCAACCATGAGCATCCGTGTGCGCGGAGGCGGTTCCATCACCCAGAGCAACGACCCGCTCTTCATCGTCGACGGCGTGCAGGTATCTCGCATCGATGACATCCCTGCCGACAACATCGAGAGCATCGACGTGCTCAAGGATGCCGCCTCGACAGCCATCTATGGCGCCCGTGGTGCCAATGGTGTCATCATGATTACCACCAAGAGCGCCAAGGAGGGCAAGGCACAGGTGAAGTACAACATGTACTACTCCGTAAAGGAGAAGCCTACCACCTACGACACGGAAAGTGCCTACGACTACGTGCTGCGCAACTGGAGCTACGCCACCTCTTATGGCGACAGTTATGGTGCCAACGTGGCCAAGTATTTCGGACTGGGCAGCGAGAACGGCAACCACCTGGACGAGTACCGCAACATGGGTACGCACAACTACCAGAACGACCTGCTCGGCAGCTCTCACGCCTGGAACCACGACCTGAGCGTCAGCGGTGGCACGGAACACACCAAGTACTATGCATCCGTAAACTACACCAACGACAAGGGCTCGCTGAAGAACACAGGCTTCCGCCGTTGGAATGTTAATTTCAAGCTGGCACAAGACATCACCAAGAACCTGAAGTGGAACATCGACGCCCGCTACAGCGAGATGCGCTTCCAGGGCAGCCAGTTCCAGTATGCCACGTCTTCTTACGCATTCCGCCCCATCGACACTCCTCTGGGCGAGGACGACCCATCCTTGTTGGGTATGGGCGATGCCAACGTGGACATGAAATACAATCCCGTAAGCATCTACGACAGCTATACGCAATACAACAACCACAACCGCTTGCGTGCCACCAACTCGCTCACCTGGACACCCATCAAGGGGCTCACAGGCAAGACCGAGCTGACCCTCGCCCGCAACTGGCGCGACCAGCAGACATGGGACAACGGCTATGAGAACGGCTACAACCATGCCAAGCAGGTAAAGAGCAACGGCTACAACATACGTTGGACCACCACCGCCAACTATGCCGTACAGGGACTGGGCGAAGACCACAACCTCGACTTCCTCCTGGGTAACGAGATGCTCGCCAGCAAGAGCAACACCACTACCTTCAACGGCTATGGCTATCCAATGGGATGGGACATGGAGACAGCCTTCGGTCAGCTCAACATGAGCCACATGGAGGAGACATCGCTGAAAGACACTTACAAGTCGGAGATCGGCACGCCCAACCACACCCTTTCTTGGTTCGGACGCGTGAACTACTCTTACCTGAGCCGTTACCTCTTCACCGCTACGTTCCGCGCCGATGGCAGCTCTAAGTTCGCGCCCAACAACCACTGGGGTTACTTCCCCGCAGCAGCCGCCGCATGGCGTATCTCCGACGAGCCTTGGATGAAGGGCACACAAGACTGGTTGAGCAACTTGAAGCTCCGTCTTTCTTACGGTACTTCCGGCAACGACAACATCGACGCTTCCCTATGGAAGGCCACTTGGGTAAGCGAGACGACAGAGGTCGACGGCGAGCTTGTCAACACCTTCCGCCCCGGCACCATGATGGCCAACCCCGACCTGAAGTGGGAAACCACCATCTCGCGCAACTTAGGACTCGACTTCGGCTTCTGGGACGGTCGACTGCGCGGTACTTTGGACTTCTACTGGAATACGACCAAGAACATCTTGATGATGGTTCCTATCGATACTTCCACCGGCTACACCTACCAGTTCCAGAACGTAGGCAAGACATCCAACAAGGGTATAGAGCTTGCCTTGAGCTATGATATCGTCAACAAGAAGGACTGGGGGCTGACATTCGGCATGACCTACAACTTCAACCACAACAACGTAGACGACCTCTTCGACAACGTTTTGGCCGACACCCATACCAACTGGGGCTCACAGATGCGCATGCCATATTATGACTACGTCATCCGCAAGGACAATCCCGTAGGCTTGATCCAGGGTTACAAGTCACTGGGTTTCTATACTGTAGACGACTTCAACGTAAGCGCCGACGGCGTATGGACACTGAAGGACGGCGTGCCAGACAACACCGCCTGCAACTATTCGGCAGGCTGCGCCAAGGCTTACAAGGTTCCCGACGGGCAGAAAGCCTTTCCTGGCATGTATAAGTTTGCCGACATCGACGGCAACGGCACCGTGTCTTCCGACGACGTGACCATCATCGGTAAGACAAAGCCCGAGCATACTGGCGGTTTCAACCTCTCAGGTCGCTACAAGGGCTTCGATTTCAACGCCAACTTCTCCTATCAGATAGGTGGCGATGTATACAACGCCAATGCCATGCACGACATGATGGGCAACAAGGACATAGGCTTCGGCTCGGCTCGCCTCTCCTTGCTGGAAGACAGCTGGAAGATGTATAATGTAGACGGCAACGGCAACCTTTATGCCGTAACCGACCCCGACGAGCTCCGCGCATTGAACGCAGGTGCCAAGTATGCCTTGCCATACTGCGAGTACGGTTTGGTAACAAGCGACTTCATCGAGGACGCATCTTACCTGCGCCTCCAGAACCTATCCATAGGCTACACCTTCCCCAAGACATGGATGAAGCCTCTCGGCATCAGCAACCTGCGCATTTACGCCACCGTCACCAACCTCTTCTGCCTCAAAGGCTACAGCGGTATCGACCCTGACGTAAACACCAACTTTGACGCAGGTGGCAACGGATTCCCCACACCCAACTACGACTACCAGGCTTATCCTAAGACACGCTCTTGGACATTCGGTCTGAACTTAGCATTCTAAATCTATAAAACAGAATATTGACATGAAAAATAGATATTTATATATAGCTTTATGTGCGGCAGGCCTCCTCGGTGGAGCCACCTCATGTAACGATTATCTGGAGACAAGCTCGCCATCCACGGTGGATGCCGACTTCGTCTTCTCCAACGGAACCACAGCAAAGGCCGCCCTGGAAGGCGCCAAGAACGCCATGCTGAGCGCCTACACGCTTCAAATTTTCGGCAGCGGACTTTATTATGCCGCAGACATCGCAGGCTCCGACATCATGCGCCACCCAGAGTCTTACAACAACCAGTTGGGACGCCATACTCCAGAAGGCCTTTACAGAAACGGCACGGAAACAAGTACCTACAGTGCCCTCTCGGCACAGAAAGAAGGCACAGATGGAACATACGGTTGCCTGTTCGATGTCATCGGCAAGTGCAACGCCATCACCACAGCCTTTGAGGGAAAAGCCGACTTCAACGAGATGATGGCACAGACCGAGCCCACCCAACTGAGCCAACTTTATGGCGAGGCTGTGGCATTGCGTGCCACCTGTTACCGCGAGCTTATCAAGTATTATGGCGACGTGCCTTATCAGGCTGTCTTCGGCAAACCTGCAGGTGGCATCGCGTCGCGCGACTCCATCTACGACGTATGCATCGAGCAGCTCAAAAAGGTGGAACCACTGATGTACCCGCTTGGCACATGTCCTACGTACGCCACCAATGCCAAGAATTATTATTCACGCACCTACGTCGACGGGCTTATTGGCCGCATGGCTCTCGAGGCTGGTGGCTACCAGACCCGCCGTGGTGACATCAAGCGAGTGGACGGCAAAGGCAACCCACTCACCTTCGAGACCATGGGTACTGCCAACGAGGGGGCAGAATATGGCCGCCGCTCAGACTGGCAGAACCTGTACGCCACAGCCAAGGAATACTTCAAAAAAGCCATCGACAATCCGGGAACTGCAGTCTTCCACGATACCGACCCACGCAAGGCCGACAGCCAGGGACGTGTCTTCGGCAACCCATACCAGTATTTCTTCCAACAGATGCATGGGGCTGACGACGCCTATGCCGACGAGAGCATCTTCGAGGTATCGTACACCCAAGGCTCTGCCGGTGGTGTGAGAACACAGAGCGAGCGTTCTTACTCGTTAGGACGTGCCTCAAGTGGTGGCGGAAAGGGAGCATATCCTTGCAAGGCTTACGGACAGGGACGCGCCAATCCTGCCTTCTACTATGGCGAGTTCGACCCCAAGGACTTGCGTCGCGACGTATGCTTCACCGTCACAGGAAGCACAGGCAAAGGCATGGAGACTCTGATTCCTCTCAAGCCAAACTCCAAGGCTGCCGGTGGTGGCATCTGCTGCAACAAGTTCGACGAGAACCGACAGACAACAGTATGGACCACCAATCAGCGCCGTTCAGGCATCAATGCCCCCTACATGCGCTTGTCCGAGATGTACTTAGGCTACGCAGAGGCTTGCGCCGCTCTCGACGCCAACAGCGCAGAGGCAAAGACATACCTCAAGAAGATTCGCAACCGTGCTTTCCGCACCGCAGAAGAAGCCAACGTAGATGGCTTCATCGCCAAGGAAGGCTCGTTGCTCAAGGCCATCATCGACGAGCGTGGATTCGAGTTCGCTGGCGAGGGAGACCGCCGTTTCACCTTGATCCGTACGGGTCTGTTGCCTGAAAAGATAAAAGAAATAAAGGAACTCACCCGCAAGATGCTGGACGGTTTGGAGACCAACGGCTACTATACCTTCGAGAACGGAAACACCATCTCCAACTACGTATACACCAAGAGTGTGGACGCAAAGACCGAGAAGGGTTACCGACTGACAGCCCAATGTCCTGAAGGCCAGGAGAGCGACCCTGTACTCTATCCTTCTTGGCGTGGACAGAACGACAACTGGGAGTCTTATGGATTGGATTACAAGACTTCCACTCCAAAGACCAACATTGCCATCAAGGGCTTATTCACAAAGCTCACAGACAAAGAAGCCGAAGCCCTCGAGGCTGATGGTTACAAAAAGGTGAACTGGGGCAAGGATCTTGCCGACAACGACGACGAGTTCTACAAGTATCTCTTCTGGGACTACGACTACGTAAAGGCTCCTATCTATCTCTGGCCCTTAACCCCTAACACCCTTAGCTCAGGAGGCTTCACTAACGGATACGGCTTTAAGAACGAATAAGTAATGGTAAAAAAATAACTTGGTACAAAAATGCCAAGCAGATTTATAGAAAATATGGGGCAAAAGAGGTGCTTAGAACTCTATCTTTCAATTAT
>DJOI01000073.1:0-1934 GCA_002439605.1 Candidatus Segatella mututuai
ATCTTCGTCACGAACTGGGTCTTGATGGAAGAAGTCATATCCGCCGACACCTTATTATATATATAGGAGTAAGCATAGAGATGACCGCCTGCAAAGGCGAGTTCTTCTGTAGGAGCCATCTGCAAAGGTTTATCAGTCACAGCATCTACAACCTTCATCTCCTGTCCAAGATTGTGATAGAAGTAATCGTGGGTCTTGTCGTTTCCGTCCTTTCTCTTGCTACGGAAAACGTCGATGTAAAATCCGCCCTTGTCCGAAGTCTTCACGATGGCTGTAGTACGTTGCTGCTCCGACTGGGTCTCCGGCTCGATGAAACTCACCGTAGCGTAAGTCATCTTCTCTTTCTGCTCAGAGAGTTTCTTGGATGAAACCTGATTTGCGCTCACCTCAGGATAGGAGGCGATGACCTTGAAGCCATGCTGCGACATCATCACGGGATAACTCGACACGCCATCCACCACGACCGTATTGTGGGCTGGCATTTGTGAATAATATTCCGAATAGTCCAAGCCGCTATAGAGATACTTGCCGATACCAGCGTCAGGACCGAGCACATAACCCTTGCCATAAAGTTCCAAGGAGATTCCGTTGGCGTGGGCGTGGTTGCCAAGGCTTCCATTGAGCGAAGCCATGAGGTCGTGCTGCTTGTTCATACCCGTGCGCATCGCAATCCATGAGACATTCGGCGCATAGAAAATCGTGCTCGTATAGCGTTCTATTGCCGTTTGAAGAGCATTCGAAGCAACTGCACTTTTGAAAAGATTCATATCGCCGATAAGCGCCTTATCCTTATGGCGAGTGGCATACTTCAAGATATTATTAATGCCTCCTTGATTCAAATAACCTGGATGCGTATCACCAAAGCCAGCAATCATGCGATTCGGGAAGAGATATTCTGCCGAAGTTTTTACGGCATCTATAAGAATAGGACGCTTGGCGAAGAGGTCGATGCCCGTCTTCTCGTCGAGCCTATCGGCAAAGTCGCAGATGGTGCCCAGCACTGTGGTGCTATAGCCTGGTGACTCATACCAAGTCCTTGCCTTTGGGTCGAAGCCGAAATCGATGAGCTTGGTGATGCTCCACTGGCGGATGCTGTTCTGGTTAACCACATAATCGAGATAATACTGCTTGCCCTTGCCGTCGGCATAGGCTTGATTGTCTTGCAAAACGAGGGCAATCTTCACAATAAAGTCAGCCTGAAACAAGTCCCAGTTGTTATGAGGCACACCATTGGCTATGATGTTCTCCGCCCACTTCTTGAAACCAGATTCGATGATGGCTTGGTCGTCCTTCACGAGATTCTTGATAAGGGGATACATCTCGGTGAGTTCGTTGATGATGTCCTCGTGGATTACCTCGAAGGTGGTCATGCCGACGAGCGTCTGCTGATGTCCATGATTCAAGTCGATAGGCACGTTGCGATAGGCGATGCCCTTCATATAGACATCGAATACCTTAGCAGCCATCTTGCCATAGCGCATATCGCCTGTGGCAGCATAGATACGGGCGGCATCCCGAGCGATTCCCATGATTTGGCGGTTCACGCCTTGGATATTACATCCCGTCTTGGAAGGATGCGCCTTCTCCATCTTACCTGTTACCTTATTGATATAGGTGACATCCCCTTGCTCATCATCATCGTATGGCATGAGGTCTTCAAGTTCCGGGCGGTTGTACTGCGATTCCGTACCCCGCAAGCCCGAATACTTCACGGTAGGCGCAACAGCCCGATCCCCACCAGGGCGAGCGAAAGTCTCACCGTTCACGAAGACATCCGAAGCATGGGTCTTCCAGTACATCTGCAAGCGAGAGTAGAGCCAGTCGGGCTGTTTGTCCACTTGGCTCATCACATTTTCTATCTTTCCCTTGAGCTTGGCTATCTCTGGGTCTTCCACCTTCTTCTTGCCCTTGGCGAAGCCCAAGGAACAGGAAGC
>DJOI01000073.1:2073-14667 GCA_002439605.1 Candidatus Segatella mututuai
ATACGTAACATTGAAATGTAAAGGTACAAAAAGAAGTTGTTACACAGCATTTAATTTAAGTGTTTTCCTTTCTTAATACGTACTATTATCAAAACAACATAAAAATATCATTATGAAGAAGACATTACTGACATTATCGCTCTGCCTTGTCTGCTTAGCCACTTTTACAAAAAACCGCTTGGTAGTCAGCAAGGCTCCCATAGGAATAGAATTGAAAAAAGACTTTCAAGTACAGGCACGTATAAATGGTGGCGAATGGAAAGACATCGACACCTATGCCTTTAAGGTGGATAGGGTTTCTAACGCCAAGCACAACGTGGAGGTTACATCCGTGGCTAAGTTTGAATTTGAAGGTAAAGTAGAAATACAGGTAAAGAGCTTGGCTCAGGATATCAAAAGTTATAAAATCCGACCGAAATCCTACGGCATCGAGGCAGCACAAGAGGGCAACACACTGACCTTCTCTCTCGACCGCCCTCGCTACCTCTCCGTGGAAATCAACGGCAACATCTACCAGAATCTCCAAATCTTCGCAGACAACGTGTTGGAAAAGCCTAAGGTAAAGAAGAAGGACTTGATGTATTTCGGTCCAGGAGTACACGATTTCAAGGGCGACTCCATCCACATCGCATCGGGCAAGACGGTCTTCATAGACAATGGTGCTGTCATCAAGGGATGGCTCTCCACCTATGGTTCAAGAGATGTAAAGATTATCGGCCATGGCATCGTAATGCCAGGACGTCACGAGGGCATCATGGTGAGATATTCCAAGAACATCTATATCGACGGACCGCTCACAACCCAGCTTCCTATAGGCGGCAGCGATTCCGTCACCGTGAAGAACGCTAAGGTGATGAGCTGGTATGGTTGGGGCGACGGATTCAATATCTTCGCCAGCAACAACATCCACCAAGAGCACCTCTTCGCTCGCACCAGCGACGATTGCTCCACCATCTACTGCACCCGCAAGAACTATCACGGCGGTTGCAAGAACATCACCATCAAGGACTGTGTGTACTGGGCAGACGTGGCTCACCCTATCATGATAGGCCTGCACAGCGAGACTCCCGAGAACGAGGAAATCACCAACGTACTCTACGACAACATCGACATCTTGGAACATTGTGAGAACCAAATAGACTACCAAGGCTGCATCGGCATCAACGATGGCGACAACATCTTGGTGAAGGGTGTTACCTTCGAGAACTTCCACATCGACAACATCCGAAAGGGAATGCTCCTCAATATGCGAGTATGCTTCAACAAGAAGTATTGCACCGCCCCAGGTCGTGGCATCGAGGACATCACCTTACGCAACATTGCCTATACAGGTAAGGCTCCCAACATGGGAATCATCGCTGGCTACGATCCAAGCCGCAAGGTGAAGAACATTCGCTTCGAGAATTTTTCCATCAATGGAAAGGTGATTTCTGATGACATGAAGGAAAAGCCAAAATGGTACAAGACCGCCGACATGGCAAACATCTACGTGAACGATCATGTGGATAATGTGACGTTCAGCAGATAAAGCCTTTGCTACATAAAACATTTCCGAAATTAACATCTATTGCATCAAAAGGACACCATTTCATAATTCTATAGCATCGCGGGTTTCTTGCCGAACACACAGAAAGTAAAGAAATAAAAGGTCATCCATAGCGTGCGGGAATATTCAATGAATCCATACGGATGCGTTATTGCTTAATTCCACTTAACTTAACACAGATTTTATATACATTGCGCCACACAATCCTTGGCTTTGTCAAGAAAAAGCAGTACTTTTGCACGCATGAAAAGAGAGACCGACAATTATACGTTCCTCACCCATGCCCCCGTGCATAAGGTGATTCTCACCATGGCAGTACCCACCATCGTCAGCATGTTGTCTACAAGTATGTACAATCTTGCCGACACCTACTTCGTGAGCAGTATCAACACACAGAGCGTGGCAGCCGTGGGTATCTCATTCTGCATGATGGCAGTCATACAAGCTGTGGGATTCTTTTTCGGGCATGGGTCCGGCAACTATATCTCAAGACGCTTGGGAGCCAAAGACACCGATAGCGCACGCAAGATGGCGGCTACAGGAGTCATGCTCAGTTTTATAGCAGGACTCTGCATCACCATTCTCGGATTGTCATTCATTACACCACTGTCTGTCCTGCTTGGTTCTACCCCCACCATTCTGCCTTATACAGAACGCTATCTGGGCATAATACTGTTAGGCGCTCCCATGATGACCATGTCGCTGACGCTCAACAACCAGATGCGCTTTCAGGGCAACACGATGTATGCCATGAAAGGAATTCTGTCGGGTGTGGCACTCAACCTTGCGTTGGCTCCGTTGCTCATCCTTTACTTCCGCTTGGGCATCACAGGAGCGGCTGTCGCAACACTCATCAGCCAATGTTTCGGATGCCTTATGCTTCTGCGCATGACTACCAAGGGACAGAACATACGCATCGAACCACGACTTTTCACCCCGACAAAGGCTTTTTTGAAGGAAATCATCGCTGGAGGAACACCCTCGCTGTCGAGACAAGGATTAGGAAGTATTTCCACCTTGATGCTCAACGTGGCGGCAGGTTCATACGGTGACGCTGCCATTGCCGGCATGAGCATAGTCACAAGGATAGCTTTCTTCACCTATGCCATCGTCATCGGCTTAGGACAGGGATTCCAACCACTTTGCGGATTCTGTTATGGAGCCCGGCTCTACAGTCGCGTAAGAGAAGCCTTCGGGTTCTGCATCAAGTGCGGCACACTCTTCCTTACCGCCTGCGCTGTCGTTGGATTCATCTCGGCGGAGCCCATCATCGTCCTCTTCAGGGACGAGAGCGAAGTGGTGAGTGTAGGGACGGCAGCCCTGCGCTGGCAGGTACTCAGCTTCCCACTCGTTGCCTTTATAGTATTGACCAACATGCTTACGCAGACCATCAGGATGCCCATACGCGCCAATCTGGTGGCGGCAGCCCGAAGCGGTCTCTTCTTCATCCCGCTCATTATCACTCTTCCGCATTGCCTCGGACTTCTTGGCGTCGAGATGTGCCAGGCATGTGCCGACGTCTGCTCCTTCGTCTTAGCAACCCCCATTGCCTGGAGCGCCTTTCGTGACATGAAGAAAGGACAGGCGGAAAGACAAAAAACTCCACAAACCTTTGGGAAATAAGAAAAAAATCGTATCTTTGCAACGGATTTTTACTGACACAATTGAGAAATGAGCAAAGACAAGCTAACTCATCAGCTGACAGAAACCATCGAAGAGCTCTCATGCCCCATGTCGCTGAAAGGTCTGTTTCATCAGCACAGGGATGGGAACCCTCTTCCTTCGGGCAAGGCGCTCGAAGAAATCATTAATTTATCCCGCTCTATTCTTTTTCCCGGATATTATGGTAACTCATCGGTCAACATCTCCACCATCAAGTATCACATCGGTGTGAGAGTGGAGAAACTATACGAGAAACTGACAGAACAGATCCTCGCAGGCCTCTGCTTTGCCAACGACTGCGAAAGCGAAACATCACAGGAACTACTGCGGCAAAGGGCCAAGGCGGGCGTCATAGCAGCCAAGGCCATCATGGAGTTTCCCCGTCTGAGAAAGATTCTTGCCACCGATGTGGAAGCCGCCTACGAGGGCGACCCAGCCGCAGTAAGCCAGGGAGAAATCATCTCTTGCTATCCTGTCATCAAGGCCATCACCAATTATCGCATCGCCCATGTGCTCTTCGAACTCGGTGTGCCTCTGATTCCACGAATGATGACAGAACTGGCACACTCGGAGACAGGCATTGACATTCATCCAGAGGCCACCATCGGCCAGCATTTCACCATCGACCATGGAACGGGTGTGGTCATCGGAGCCACTTGCATCATCGGCAACAATGTGAAACTCTACCAAGGAGTGACTCTCGGAGCCAAGAGCTTCCCTCTCGACAAAGACGGGAATCCCATCAAGGGTATTCCGCGCCACCCCATCCTCGAGGACGATGTCATCGTATATGCCAATGCCACTATTTTAGGGCGGATTACCATAGGCAAGGGCTGTGTGGTTGGTGCCAACGTGTGGGTCACCAAGGACATGCAACCAAAGACAAAAAAATACAAGAAAGAAAAAACAAGTTTGTTAGACATAGAATTCAATAATGGAACAGGAATTTGAACTCATTGCCAAGACCTTTATGGGCTTAGAACCCGTCTTGGCTGAGGAGCTCACCCAGTTGGGTGCCAACAATGTACAAATAGGTCGCCGCATGGTTTCGTTCAGAGGCGACAAGGAAATGATGTATCGTGCCAACTTCCAGTTGCACACCGCCATCCGAGTACTCAAACCCATCAAGCACTTCAAGGCTCGCTCGGCAGAAGAAGTGTACAACGAGGTACAAAAGATCAAATGGGACGACATCCTTGATGTCAAAAAAACATTCTCGGTCGACTCTGTGGTCTATTCTGAGGAATTCCGCAATTCTCGTTTTGTGACCTACAAGGTGAAGGATGCCATTGTGGACTGGTTCCGCGAGAAGCAGGGCACACGTCCTAACATCAGCGTTTCCAACCCCGACATCCGTCTCAACATACATATCGCAGAGGACAACGCCACCCTGAGCCTCGACTCCAGCGGCGAGAGCCTGCACCGTCGTGGCTATCGCCAGGAGCAGGTGGAAGCGCCATTAAACGAAGTATTGGCAGCAGGTATGATTCTGATGACAGGATGGAAGGGCGAGTGCGACCTCATCGACCCCATGTGTGGCTCGGGCACCATCGCCATAGAGGCAGCCCTCATCGCCCGCAACATTTCTCCTGGAGTATTCCGCAAGGAATTCGCCTTCGAGAAGTGGAACGACTTCGACCAAGACCTCTTCGACATGATCTACAACGACGACTCGCAGGAGCGAGAGTTCGAGCACCACATCTACGGCTACGACATCGACATGAAGGCCGTCAACACGGCAGCTCTCAATGTGCGTGCTGCCGGAATGACGAAGGACATCACCATCGCCCAGCAGGACTTCAAGGACTTCCAGCAGCCAGCCGAGAAGAGCATCATCGTGATGAACCCTCCTTACGGAGAGCGCATTTCCACACCCAACCTTTTGGGCACCTATAAGATGATAGGCGAACGCTTCAAGAAGGCTTTCGCAGGAAACGAAGCTTGGGTTTTGAGCTATCGAGAGGAATGCTTCGAGCAGATTGGTCTGAAACCAAGCATCAAGATTCCTGTTTACAACGGAAGCTTGGAATGCGAATTCCGCAAATACGTCATGTTTGATGGCAAGATGAAAGACTTTCGCTCGGAGGGTGGCATCGTGAAGACCGACAGCGAGAAGCGAGAAATGGCACAGAAGCATCGTTTCAAGAAAGAGCGTGAGTTTAAGAAACGCATCACCGAGGAAATCGAGAACGAAGAAGACGACATTCGTTCGTTCAAGTTCCACACCAACCGCTTTGCCGACTTCGAGAAAAAACGCGAAGACATCCGTCGTGGCAACAAAACACATTCTGAAGGCAGAGACTTCAAGCGCGGAGGCGACTTCAAAAAAGGTGGCAGCGACTTCAAAAGAGGCAGCGACTTCAAAAGAGGTGGCAAGGACTTCAAGCGCGGGGGAAAGAACTTCGACCGTGGCGGCAAACGAGGATTCAAAAACTTCAGCGATGAGGACTAAAAAGTGAAGAATAGACAAAGAATCATGGAATTAAGAAAAGCTCTATATCAATTTTCATTAGTTACAATAATGGCTATATCCACTGTCTACAGTCAGGCGCAGGGCGTGGTTCCCGCACAGAAGGGCGACAAGTCCTTCACGCTGGAAGACCTCAACTTCGGCGGCAACAACTACCGCAACATGGTGGCCAAGAACCGTTGGTGCACTTGGTGGGGCGACCAGCTCGTGCGCCAGGACATCGACGCTTGCTACCTTGTCAACAAGAAGAACGGCAAGGAGACCAAGCTCTTTGGCCTCGACGACATCAACAAGTGGATAGCTCCTACCAAGGACATCAAGGTAAGAACCTTGTACAACGCTAAGTTTCCCTTCGCCGGCAAGAGCATCGTGAAGGTAAGCAACGGAAGCAAGACCTACTACGTGGATTGGAAGAAGAAAAAATGCGTAAGAGAAGTGGGCTTCGAGGAGGGCGAGAATCTCTTGGAGGCGAATGCACAGCAGAACGCTTTTGCCTATCTGAAAGACAACAACCTGTACGTGATAACAGCTCATGGCAAATCGACACAGCTCTCTACCGACGGTAGTCGTAGCATCGTCTATGGACAGAGCGTACACCGCGACGAGTTTGGTATCAGCAAAGGTACTTTCTGGAGCCCAGACGGCAACAGGCTCGCCTTCTATCGCATGGACCAGAGCATGGTGACCGACTATCCGCAGGTCAACATCCCAGAGATTGGCTTCAACCATCCCGAGACCCAGAGTTGCATCGCCACAGCAGCCCCCGACAAGTATCCCATGGCTGGCGAAACCTCACACAAGGTGACCGTCGGTGTGTACGACGTGAAGGCAAACAAGGTCATCTACCTGAAGGCAGGCGACCCTACCGACCGTTATTTCACCAACATCGCCTGGAGCCCCGACAACAAGGTAATCTACATGTTCGAGTTGAACCGAGACCAGAACGATTGCCGTCTCGTCAGTTACAATGCCGAGACAGGAAACAAGATAGCCGAACTATATCGTGAGACCGATGAGAAGTATGTGGAACCACTGCACCCTATCCAGTTCCTGCCATGGGACAGCAACAAATTCATCATGCAGAGCCAAAAGGATGGTTACAACCATCTCTACCTCTGCAATTTGAAAGGCAACAACATAGAGATGAAACAGCTCACCAGCGGAAAGTGGGTGGTTATGGACGTGCTCGGCTTTTATCCTAAGCACAAAAGCATCGTCATCGCCAGCAATGAGTATTCTCCTATCCAGCGCAACATCTTCTTGGTAGATATATCGACTGGAAAACGTACCATAGCAGACGACAATGGCAAGGGATGGCACAATGCAACTCTGAGTGAGAGCGGCAAGTACATTTACGACAACTACTCCACCCCAACCGTGCCTCGCAAGATAGCCATCGTCAACAACGAGTTGGGCGACCGCATCCCTTACTTCACCGCCGAGAACCCTTGGAAGGGCTACAACGTGCCAGAGTACAGCTGCGGAACCATCAAGGCAGCCGATGGCGAGACCGACCTCTACTATCGCATGGTGAAGCCTGTCAACTTCGACCCCAACAAGAAGTATCCCACCATCATATATGTATATGGCGGCCCTCACGCCCACAACGTGGACGCTCGCTGGAACTATTGCAGCCGTGGTTGGGAAACCTACATGGCGCAGAATGGATACCTGCTCTTCATCCTCGACAACCGTGGCAGCGAGAACCGTGGCAAGGCCTTCGAGCAAGTCACCTTCCGCCAGCTCGGCCAGGAGGAGATGAAGGACCAGATGAAGGGCGTGGAGTATCTGAAGAGTCTTCCTTACGTGGATGCCGACAGGATAGGCGTACACGGATGGAGCTTCGGTGGTTTCATGACCATCTCGCTGATGACCAACTATCCTGACGTGTTCAAGGTAGGTGTGGCAGGTGGTCCAGTCATTGATTGGCACTGGTACGAGGTGATGTATGGCGAACGCTATATGGACACACCACAGACCAACCCAGAGGGTTACAAGAAGACCTCGCTGCTCTACACAGCCAAGAACCTGAAGGGCAAGTTGCAGATTATCCAGGGCTACAACGACGTGACCGTAGTGCCACAGCACTGCCTCACCTTCCTGAAGGCCTGCATCGCCGCCGGCACCCAGCCCGACTTCTTCATGTACCCAGGCGAGCCTCACAACATGCGTGGGCATCAGAGCACACACCTGCATGAGCGCATCAGCCAGTATTTCTTCGACTATCTGAAGTAATTAAAATCAGGAGTTAAAGAAGTTAAGGAGTTAAAGGAGTTAAGACAAATGTCAGACCTCCGCACAAGGGAGAAGACAAGCGACAAAAGCAAACGTCTTAACTCCTTAACTCCTTTAACTCCTTAACTCTCACGAATAAACACAAAACAATAACTTACAGCAAATGAAAATTTTATTGTTAGGAGGCGGTGGTCGCGAGCACGCCTTAGCTTGGAAAATCGCCCAGAGCGAGAAAGTGGAGAAACTCTTTATCGCTCCTGGCAACGCAGGAACACAGAATGTCGGCGAGAACGTCGACATCAAGGCCGATGACTTCGAGGCCTTGAAGCAGTTCTGCGTAGAGAACGGGGTGGATATGGTCGTAGTAGGACCAGAAGACCCACTGGTAAAGGGTGTTTACGATGACTTCAAGAACGACCCTCGCACCAAAGACATCCCCGTGATAGGCCCATCCAAGGCGGGCGCCGTGTTGGAAGGCAGCAAGGACTTCGCCAAGAAGTTTATGAAACGCCACAACATCCCTACAGCCAAGTACGAGACTTTCGACGGCGAGCACGTGGAGGAAGGCTTGAAGTTCTTGGAAACCCTGAAAGCTCCCTACGTACTGAAGGCAGACGGCTTGTGCGCAGGCAAGGGCGTCCTCATCCTCCCCACCCTCGAAGAGGCCAAGAGGGAGTTCAAGGAGATGCTCGGCGGCATGTTCGGCAATGCTTCCGCGCGCGTGGTCATCGAGGAATTCTTGAGCGGCATCGAGTGCTCTGTCTTCGTACTGACCGATGGCAAGCACTATAAGATTCTGCCTGAGGCAAAGGACTACAAGCGCATCGGCGAGCACGACACGGGACTGAACACGGGAGGCATGGGCAGCGTGTCCCCAGTGCCATTCGCCACCAAGGAGTGGATGAAGAAGGTGGAAGACCGCATCATCCGTCCTACCGTGGAGGGACTGGCAGAGGAGAACATCGACTACAAGGGATTCATCTTCTTCGGCTTGATCAACGTGGAGGGCGAGCCCATGGTCATCGAGTACAACTGCCGTATGGGCGACCCCGAGACCGAGAGCGTGATGCTCCGCCTGAAGAGCGACATCGTAGACCTCTTCGAGGGTGTGGCAGCCGGCGACCTGGACAAGAGAAACATCGAGTTCGACGACCGCGCGGCTGTCTGCGTGATGCTCGTGAGCGGTGGCTATCCCGAGGCATACAAGAAGGGCTATCCCATCGAGGGCATCGACCAGGTGGAAGGCTCCGTCGTCTTCCATTCCGGCACGGCTATGAAAGACGGGCAGGTGGTGACCAACGGTGGCCGCGTCATCTGCGTGGTAAGCTATGGCAAGGACAAGGACGAGGCCTTGAAGAAGAGCTTTGCCGAGGCACAGAAAATCAAGTTCACCGACAAGTACTTCCGCTCGGACATCGGACAGGACTTGTAATTTTTAATGTTAAATTAGAAATGTTAAATGCTAAATTAGGCTTGCGCCTATACGTTGACTGAAAGATACGCCAATCAGTCGACACTTAACATTTAACATTTAACATTGAGATAAATGTTAAGACATAAGACCTTTCAGAACAAGATAGCGGTAAGCCGCTTCTCTTTACCAGTAACAGCAACCCTTATCGCCATGATATGGGTTGTTGTAGGTTTAGTGCAGGGTGACATATGGACAGAGTTGGCATTCACGCTCGCCTCCACCCTTCTCATGGTGGAGCTCAACAACCGCAATTCCCTGATGCGCACCTACAGCCGGATGGTGTCGTGCAGTTTCCTGGTACTTATCTCGGTTACTTCACTCCCCAAGCCCTCGCTTCACGCCAATGTGGTGACCCTGTGTTTCATAGCCTTCACCCTGCTCATCTGGAACTGCTACCAGGACCGGCTCTCCACAGGACGCACTTTCTATGCCTTCGCCTGCTTAGGCATAGCCTCGATGGAGTTTGTGCAAATACTCTATTATCTGCCCATACTATGGGCGATGATGATGTTTTTCACCAACTCGTTCAGCCTCCGCAACTCTGCAGCCTCCGTCATGGGCATCATTGCCCCATACTGGCTGGCAGCGGGGTTCTTTCTCTACACCCACGACATCGACTACCTCGTAGCCCATTTTGCCAGCTTCATCGACTTCCACTCGCTGTCCGATTACTCCATGATAACCGTGCACCAGTTGGTGAACCTCAGCTTCATCACGCTCTTGGCCGTCATCGGGGCAACACACTTCCTGCGCACCAGCTATGCCGACAAGATACGCACACGCATGATTTACGAGTCGTTCATCATGCTCGACATCGTCACGTTCATATTCCTCATACTCCAGCCACAGCACGAATATGAGTTCGAAGGCATCATGACAGTCTGCACGGCGCCGCTCTTTGCCCATTTCATCACCTTCACCAAGGGAAAGTTGTGCAACATCATCTTCATCACCATCCTTGCGATGGCAACGCTGATATTGCTGTACAACCTTCTGTTTTCCCCAGTCATGCTGCTATGATAGCCGGGGTTATTTCGTTCTTGGTAGAATGGGGCTACTGGGGCATGCTCGTGGCGGCATTCCTTGCAGGCAGCTTCTTCCCCTTCAGCAGCGAGGCTGTGATGGCAGGACTGCAAGCAGCAGGACTTGCCCCCGTGCCGCTCATCATCTATGGCAGCATCGGCAACGTCCTTGGCTCGATGTTCAACTATGGCGTAGGGCGCCTTGGCAAGATGGAATGGATAGAGAAATACCTGCATGTGAAAAAGGAAAGCCTCGACAAGGCCGAGCGGTTCATGGCGGGCAGAGGAGCGTGGATGGGATTCTTCGCATTCCTTCCCCTCTTGGGCAGTGCCATCACCATCGTCTTGGGACTGACAAGAGCCAACATTCCCATCTCCATACTGAGCATCACCATGGGCAAAGTGCTGCGATATGTAATCTTGGTTTATGGACTGAGTTTTATCTTCTAAAGAATTAAGTTTTAACTACATATTTTTTACTAAATAGAAATGTTGACATTCAATGACATCAGCAATCGCAGAGCAGTAAGATTAATGGGATGTGCCATCTTGTGCATATTCCTATTGACCAGTTGCAACAATGGCAAGAAAAAGTCGTACGACCCCGGCAAGCCTACCGTTTCCGTTACGATAGAGCCCTACCGATACTTCGTCGAGCAAATCGCAGGAGACGATGTAAACATCAACGTGATGGTACCCGCAGGAAGCAATCCCGAGACTTACGAACCAACAGCCCAGCAAATGGTCGACTTGTCCAACAGCGCACTCTATTTCAAAGTAGGCGAAATCGGTTTTGAAAAAACATGGTCGAAAAAACTCCAGCAGAATGCTCCAAGGACGAAGTTCGTTGACACTTCCGCAGGAATCGACTTGGCCAAAACGCCAGGCGGAAACACCGATCCACACACCTGGATGAGCGTGGAAAACGCAAAGACCATCACTGCCAACATAGCTGGTGCGCTGATGGACATGTACCCAGAGAAGGCTGAAAGATACAAGAAGAATTACTGGAACTACCGCAAGCATCTTAGCAAATTGCGAGACAAGATGGACAAGATGCATTTCTCCGTGACAAATGGAAGAAAAGCCAGCTTCGTCATCTACCACCCCATCCTGACTTACTTTGCAAAAGACTATGGATTTGAGCAATATGCCCTGGAGGAAGAAGGAAGGGAACCGAGCATCAAACAGCTACAAGCCATCATCGACAGAGCCAAGAGAGAAGACATCAACGTATTGTTCATCCAAAAAGAGTTCGCCAATAAGAACATACAAACCTTCATAAAGGAAACTGGCGTGAAACCCATCGAAATCAATCCACTCAGTCATGATTGGGAAAGCCAGATGCTCTTCATCATGGAATGCCTGACTGATAAACTGGCGCGACAAAGGCACGAATCAGACAATCCGCCGAAAGGGAAAGTAAGTAACAAAAGCAACAAGCAATGAATCCAATCATCAAGATAGAGCATCTCGCCGCTGGCTACGAGGGCAAGGAAGTGCTCCACGACGTCAACCTCACCGTCTACCAAGACGACTATCTCGGCATCATAGGCCCCAACGGCGGCGGCAAGACCACCCTCATGCGCCTCATCCTCGGGCTGATGAAGCCCACCAAGGGAAGCATCAGCTACTACAAGGACGGGAAACAGGTAAAGGAAATCACCATGGGCTACCTGCCCCAGTACAACGACCTCGACAGGCAGTTTCCCATCTCGGTGTACGAAGTGGTGCTCTCAGGGCTCAATAAGTCGAAGAGCCTCTTTGCCCGCTTCAGCAAGAAGCATCACCAGCTCGTGGCAGACACCCTGGAGCGCATGCAACTCGTCGACCTGAAAGACCGCCACATCGGGGCTTTGAGCGGCGGACAGCTTCAGCGTGTGCTGCTCGCCCGTGCCATCGTCTCCAAACCCGACGTCGTGATACTCGACGAGCCCAACACCTACATCGACCGCCGTTTCCAGAAGCAGATGTACGAGATGCTGGAGCAAATCAACAAGGAGTGCGCCATCATCATCGTGAGCCACGACATCGCCGAGGTGCTCGACAACGTGAAGCACATCGCCTGCGTAAATCATCACCTCCACTATCACGACACCGCCGACATGCCGAAGGAAAAACTCGAGGAACATTTCCTGAACGTATAAATCGCCATCAACGGCTACTTCCCGACCTGCGTGAAGGA
>DJOI01000073.1:14793-14938 GCA_002439605.1 Candidatus Segatella mututuai
TGAAGGAAGAAACAGCGTCGGCAGCTACTTTCCGACCTGCGTGAAGGAAGAAACAGCGTCGGCAGCTACTTTCCGACCGGAATGAAGGAAGAAACAGCGTCGGCAGCAACTTCCCGACCAGTGTGAAGAAAGAAACAGCGTCGGC
>DJOI01000073.1:15020-35093 GCA_002439605.1 Candidatus Segatella mututuai
CTGCTTCCCGACCGGGATGAAGAAAGAAACAGCGTCGGCGGCTGCTTCCGACTTTCCAAGAAATATAATATTATCTAAAAAAAAACTGCAAACTTCGCTCCTTTCTCCCCTTTTTAGTATCTTTGCATCGACTTATGCCCTGTGGCATCATAGAGAAAGAATAATCATACATTTAAGTTTTAGAACAATAATGAAACAGTACAAATTGGTGGACAACATCCTCGGATGGGTCGCTTTCCTCATTGCGGCTTTCGTCTATTGCTCCACAATTGAGCCGACAGCCAGTTTCTGGGACTGTCCAGAGTTTATCACAACTGCCTACAAGCAGGAAATCGGTCACCCACCCGGGGCACCTTTCTTCATGCTCATGGGTAACTTATTCACCCATTTCGCCAGCGACACGACACAGGTCGCTAAAATGGTGAACACCATGAGCGCCCTGCTGAGTGCCGTCTGCATCATGTTCCTCTTCTGGACCATCACCCACCTGGCGCGCAAACTCATCATCGGCGACTGGAAAGAGATGACCACCGCCAAGATGATAGGCATCGAGGCTTCGGGCATGGTGGGAGCGCTCATCTATACCTTCAGCGACACCTTCTGGTTCTCGGCAGTAGAGGGCGAGGTGTATGCCTTCTCATCCGCCTTCACCGCCGTGGTTTTCTGGCTCATCCTGAAGTGGGAAGACCATGCCGACGAGCCCCACAGCGACCGATGGCTGGTGCTCATCGCCTACATGACGGGCCTCAGCATCGGCGTGCACCTGCTCAACCTGCTCTGCATCCCAGCCATCGTATTGGTGTATTACTACAGGAAGGTTCCACACGCCAACCTCAAGGGTTCGCTCTTGGCGCTGTGCGTGTCATTCCTGGTGGTCGTGGCCGTGCTGTATGGTGTGGTGCCAGGCATCATCACCGTGGGCGGATGGTTCGAGCTGTTCTTCGTCAACACCTTAGGATGCCCATTCAACACGGGCGAGATTGTATATATCGTCTGCCTCGTCGCCTCGGTCATCTGGGGCATCTACGAGACTTACAACGCCTCCGAGAAGAACGAGAAGCGGCAGAACATCGCCTTCGTCTTAGGCTTCGGCATGCTCGGCGTCCCCTTCTACGGATATGGATGGAGCGCAGCCTTCACGGGCATCGTGGTGCTTATCGTGCTGTGGTTCATACTGGGCTACAAGCGCAAGAAAGAGGTAGCGGCAAATGGCGACGAGCCCGTCGGGATTGCCAAGAAAAGAATGCAAGTAGTACCCCTCATCTCAGCCCGCGTAAAGAACACAGCCCTGCTGTGCATGCTGATGCTGATGATCGGCTATTCGAGCTATGCGCTCATCGTGATTCGCTCGGCAGCCAACCCTCCCATGGACCAGAACTCGCCCGAGGACATCTTTACCCTTGGCAACTATCTGAGCCGCGACCAGTATGGCGACCGTCCCTTGTTCTACGGACAGGCCTACACCTCACAGGTGGCCCTCGAGGTAGACGGCGACATGTGCAAACCGGTCATGACCGAGGGAGCTCCCGTATACCAGCGCAAGGAGAAAGCCACCAAGGACGAGAAAGACTCATACTTCGTGGTGAACCACAAGAACAAATACAAGTATGCGCAGAACATGCTCTTCCCCCGCATGTATGACGCCGCCCATGCACAGGCATACGAAGACTGGATGGGTGGTGTCGACGGAACCGAAGTGCCTTACGACCGCTGCGGCGAGAACATCACGGTTAAAGTCCCGACACAGTGGGAAAACATACGCTTCTTCCTATCCTACCAATGGAACTTCATGTACTGGCGCTACTTTATGTGGAACTTCGCCGGACGTCAGAACGACATCCAGGGCAACGGAGAGCCGGAGCATGGCAACTGGATCTCGGGCATTCCATTCATCGACAACGCCAGACTGGGAGACCAAAGCAAATTGCCAGACGACTTGAAGCAGAACAAGGGTCATAACGTGTTCTACTGCATGCCTTTGATTCTCGGACTCATCGGTCTCTTCTGGCAGGCATGGTACACCCGCAAGCGCAAGGTGGTCAAGAACGGCAAGGAGCAAGAGGTGGTTCTGCCCATCGGCATCCAGCAGTTCTGGGTGGTGTTCTTCCTGTTCTTCATGACTGGTCTCGCCATCGTCATCTATCTGAACCAGACTCCCATGCAGCCTCGTGAGCGCGACTACGCATACGCTGGCTCGTTCTATGCCTACGCCATCTGGTGTGGCTTGGGTGTATTGGCCATCCTCGACATGCTGAAGAAGCACGCCAAGGTAAGTGGCACGGCCGTGGCAGCCATCGTGGCAGTCATCGCGCTCCTCGTACCTATACAAATGGCCTCGCAGACGTGGGACGACCACGACCGCAGCAACCGTTACACCTGCCGAGACTTCGGACAGAACTACCTGATGTCGCTCCAGGAGAAGGGCAACCCGATTATCTTCACTAACGGAGACAACGACACCTTCCCGCTGTGGTACAACCAGGAGGTGGAAGGCGTAGGCACAGATGCACGAGTTTGCAACCTGAGCTATCTGCAAACCGACTGGTACATCGACCAGATGAAACGTCCTGCATACGACTCACCTTCCGTTCCCATCACCTGGCCACGACTCGACTTCTGCTCTGGAACCAACGAGTATGTATCAGTGGAGCCCGAGGCAAAGCAGCAAGTTCTCGACTTCTACAAACAGGACCCCGAAACAGCCAAGAAGCAGTTTGGCGACAACCCCTTCGAGCTGAAGAATGTGCTGAAGTACTGGGTGCGCAGCAAGAACCCCGACATGCACATCATCCCTACCGACACGCTCTACCTCACCATCGACAAGAAGGCCGTGAAACAGAGCGGCATGATGATGGCAGCCGACAGCATACCCGACAAGATGGTTATCTCGCTGGCAGGAAAGCGCGCTCTCTACAAGGGCGACCTCATGATGCTCGAAATGCTGGCACAATGCAACTGGAAGCGGCCGCTCTACGTGGCGCTCACCGTAGGGCAGGAGAACTACATGAACTTGGGCGACAACTTCGTGCAGGAAGGTCTTGTCAACCGCATCACACCTTTCACCACCAACAAGCCCGGTGCGAAGAACTTTGATACGGAGAAGACATACCACAACATCATGACCCGATTCAAGTTCGGCAACTTGAAGCAGAAAGGCCTGTATGTGGACGAAACCACCATGCGCATGTGCTACACCCATCGCCGACTGCTGGCCCAGACGGCATTGGCGCTCATCGCAGAGCACAAAAACAAGAAAGCCATCGACATACTGAAGAAAGCCGATGTAGAGATACCTTCCTACAATGTCCCCATCGACTATATGAGCGGTGGCCTCGACATGGCACGCGGATGGCTCCTTACCGGACAAAAGGCCAAGGGCGAGGAATATCTCAAGAAGGTATGGACCAACGCCACACAATACCTCAACTACTACCTCTCGCTCAACGCCGACCGATTCGCACAGGCCCAGAGCGACTGCATACGCCAAGTCATGATTATGCAGAGCGCAGTCGAGGTGGCAGGCATGGTAAGTCCGAAACTGGAGGCACAGTACACCAAGCAACTCAATGCCCTCTACACGCTCTATCACGGTCGGGGAGGACGCATGCCAGAAGGTTACTAAGCCGCTTAACAAGTTTTTTTGGGGGGAGCAAATCCCCCCAAAACATATTGCATAAATAAAGAAGATAAACAAATCTGTAGTCCATGTTCATTGAGCAACCAGCCAAATGGCTGAGATGGCTGTATCCGAAGGCTATCTGGAGAATGAACCCGAAAGAACACTCTGTCTACCTGACGTTCGACGACGGACCCATTCCAGAGTCTACTCCCTTCATCCTCGACACACTGAGAAAATACAACATCAAGGCGACCTTCTTCATGGTGGGCGAAAACGTGTTGCGCCATCATGACCTCTACAATCAGATTGTGGCAGAGGGACATCAGATAGGCAACCACACGTTCAACCACATCGGAGCCTTCAAGCATCGTGTCATCTCATACGTGCTCAACACCAACAAGGCCAACGACATCATACACGCCCACCTATTCCGTCCACCACACGGATGGATGAGACCCAGCGAATACTGGTGGTTGCACCGTACCTACGAGGTCATCATGTGGGATGTGGTAACGCGCGACTACTCTAAGTGGCTGACGGCGGAAGACGTGGTTAATAATGTGAAAAAGTATGCTCGCAACGGGAGCATCATCACCTTCCACGACTCGCTGAAAAGCATAGAAAAGCTGAAGACAGCCCTGCCGCAGGCAATAGAATGGCTCCTGGAAGAAGGCTACGAATTCAAGATATTCAAATGATGAAGAAAAGAATGAACAGCTATCAGGCTGTGGCAAGTTTCGTGAGAGGTTTCTTCGAGGCTTACGCACGTGGAGTCATCGATGCCAACATAGAGGAAAACGACTTGCAGAAGAAGAACGACCCAAAGGAAATCAAGCAGATGATGCTGGAGCACTATGGCGAGATAAGCCAACACTTCTTCGACATCATGTTCCCCACCCTCGTGCGCCTCAACTACAAGACGGCAGAAGAGGCCAACGAACGCATGCAGCAGAACTTCGACAGCATGAAAAAAGCTGACCCCAACTTCGAGCCTACCATGCTCGACTACCTGCGCATAGCCTGCAAGAGCCCACAACTGTACAAGGCAATGGAGGCTGAATACAAACGCAACTTCACCTGGCTTCTGCAAGGCAAGTTCACTACTCTCGAGGAGCATGTACGCGACTATACCCACGGCATCCTCATCAGTCTGGCCGACGAGCCCATGGCAATCCACCTGTTGGTGAGAATCATCGTGAAGGCTTATGCCGCTGGTCTGAAATGTGGAAGCAAGGAAGGTAAACGACCTCAGCTGCGCATGCCTACCATACACGGCATGCTGCTCAACAATGTAAACATACTGCTCAACGAGGCTCCGCTGAAAAACAGCTGTGAAGACCCTGTGGCACTCTTCAAGGAGGCATGCAAGGAGGAAGAGGTAAACATCAATGTACTCTTCAACACACTAAACGATACGATGAAGGAATTGGCGGAAGAATAAATGAAAAAGCGATTGCCTAAGCTTAGGACAATCGCTTTTTCATTTTATAATAATCATTTTTATTTACTGCATGTCATACACCACCTGCATCAGTTTCTTGCCGAGCTCATCGGCCTGCTCCATGGTTGAAGCCTCGCTATACACGCGGATGATGGGTTCCGTGTTGCTCTTGCGCAGATGCACCCACTTGTCTGGAAAATCAAGCTTCACACCATCAATGTCAGTAACATGCACGTCTTTCTCATTGCCGTACATATCCTTTACCTTCGCAAGGATGGCATCCACATCTGTGGATGGAGTCAAGTCGATGCGGTTCTTTGCGATGAAATAGTTGGGGAAGGTAGCACGAAGCTCGCTTACCGTACAGCCCTTATGCGCCAAACTGCTCAAGAAGAGGGAGATTCCTACGAGGGCATCACGACCATAATGGCTCTCGGGATAGATGACTCCACCATTTCCCTCGCCTCCTATCACTGCGTGTACTTCCTTCATCTTAGTGGTGACATTCACCTCGCCCACGGCTGCTGCCGTATACTTGCCACCATGTTTCTCGGTTACATCACGGAGCGCACGGGTAGAAGACAAATTGCTGACGGTATTGCCTGGAGTATGACTCAACACATAATCGGCCACGCTCACCAAGGTATATTCCTCGCCGAACATCTTTCCATCCTCGCAGATGAATGCCAAGCGATCCACATCGGGATCTACCACGATGCCCAAATCATATCCACCCTTCTTCAGTTCGTCCATGATGCCACCGAGGTTCTTCTCCAAAGGCTCTGGATTGTGAGCGAAATCACCATTAGCCTGTCCATTGAGGAAGGTGTACTCCACGCCTAATGCATCGAGCAACTCTGGGAGGATGATGCCACCCACGGAGTTGATAGAATCCACGCAAACCTTGAAATGAGCGTTCTTGATAGCATCAACATCCACCAACTTCAAAGCCAAAACGGAGTCGATGTGGCGCTTGTTGAAGGTGTTATCCTCTGTATATTTGCCGAGATGGTCAACATCTGCGTATTCGAAATCTTCCTTGTCTGCGATGGCCAACACCTCGTTGCCATTGTCCTTGGTAAGAAACTCACCTTTCTCGTTCAAGAGTTTGAGGGCGTTCCACTGACGTGGGTTATGAGAGGCCGTGATGATAATACCACCAGCTGCCCCACTCATGATCACAGCAAGCTCGGTAGTAGGAGTAGTAGCCAAACCAATGTTGAGAACATCGTAGCCCATGCCCATCAAGGTTCCACACACCACATTTTTAACCATCTCTCCAGAGATGCGGGCATCGCGCCCCACTACGATTGTATTGCTTGAAGACTGTCCGCTACGACGGATGAAGGTAGCATAAGCAGAAGTAAACTTGACGATATCGAGCGGATTAAGAGTATCGCCCGCTGGTCCGCCTATGGTTCCGCGAATACCAGAAATAGATTTGATTAGAGTCATGATTTTCTATTAAGTCGTAAATGCTTGATGAATGTTCGAACAAAAAAACACTTAGCGCGAGGCCTGGAAGCGGAGGTCATACAGGCAGGCGTACACACTCGCCGAGGCTGAAGTGGTGCCGTAAGTATGGGGTACCAACAAGCGTACGTGCGCCAACTCGTCGTCGGCAGTAACGAGACGGCCTACCTTAATCCAAGAGAAAGGAATCAACCATCCAGACGGAACCGTTGCGCTCACGGTGCCATAAGAAGAGGAATTGTAGGTCCTTGCCAAGAGACTATAGTTAGTATCAACAAAAGAACCAGAGAAGGTTCCTGATGTATTCTCAACACGTATCTCGTCTGTATAAACAGCCATGCTCGGGACATCGTTGGTCAGCGTGATGGCATCGTCACAAATCTTGGCTCTGTTGGCAAGACAATACTCTGTGAACCGGCATAACACGTTCTTAGTTTCTCCCTTTCCTATATAGTCGCCACAACCATCGTTGATAACCTGCATATAGATGCCGTTGCTCTCGAAGAGCACATATTCGTTGTTGTCGGGGGCGGTATCTGTCAACTTAATGGTTTTGTCACCAGCCTTACGAGCCTCGAAGCGTCTTTCAAACTCGGTCTCGCTGATGACTTTGACTTTCTCATTGCGCAAGAATGCATCGATTGAGTCCAATTCTCGGTCGCGCTGGTCAGCGTATGTCTCATTATGGTCACAAGCGGCAAATGTAATCAAAGCCGCAACAGCTATCATTGCTAATAATAGTTTCTTCATTCTTTAAGTTCGTAATTTTTATTCAATATGGCGCAAAGGTACAAAAAAAAAATAGGACTGCCAATGTTGGCTGTCCCATTTTATTATTATTTATCACTTATCTGTCTCATTTCAACAAAGCTCCGAAGGCATTGATAGCTCGTTGGGCAATCTGCTCAGCCTCGGCCATGCAGCAAAACAACTTGCCTCCCGAAGCATTAAGATGGCCACCGCCATGGAAGAATCGCTCGGAAACCTTGTTGCAAGGAAAATCATCGACCGAACGAAGGCTCACCAATATCAAGTTGTCGTGCTCTGTGTCCTCGCGCAAGGAGATGGAGAGCTTATGCCCCTTGATGCGCAAGGGTTCGTTGACCAGACCTTCGAGGTCGCCCTTGACAAAATGGTAACGCTTCATATCCCGACGGGTGACACAATAATAAGATGCATGGAAACCATCCACCACATGAAGCTTCTCGCTCATCAGATAGCCACGAAAGCGGATGGCAGAAAGGCTACTGGTATTGAATACATTGCGATAAATCTTGTCCTTGTCGATGCCCTTGGTCAGCAACTGGCTGATGATGAAATAGATGGTAGGATCTGCGGAATTATAAGTAAAACCACCCGTATCGGTCATCATGCCACAGTATACACAGGCCGCCCACTTGCGATCCATCTGCTCGAAACCACCCAACTGCCACACGATGCGAAACACCAACTCGCTGGTACTGCTCATGTGGGGATGGGAAATCTGCAGGTCGACATCCATACTTGGTGACAGATGATGGTCTATCATCACCTTCTTGGCACGACAACCGGTAAGCACATCCTGCATCTCGTCGAGGCGACCAGGACCACTGAAGTCAAGGCAGAACACCAAGTCGGCCTCATCGAAGGCTCGCTGTACCTCAGCGGGATGCTTGTCGTAACGCAGAATGGTCTGACTTTCGGGCAGCCACTGCAAATAGTCGGGCATCATGTCGGGAATACATACCTGTGCCTGCTTGCCTTGAGAAATCAGAAAGTTGCGCCATCCCAAAGATGACCCGACGGCATCGCCATCGGGCGACTTATGACAACATATCACAATATGCCGAGAAGCCGCTATCATCTTCTGGAGGGTAGCGGCTTCTTGTGAACTCAATATGTTTACGTTCATTTAGAAGAGTTTGCTTGGATAAACACCTTCATCTACCAATTTCTGTATTCTCGCTACCACAGAGGGGCGGTCGGCCGCATAGGTTACGCCAAACCACTTGCTCGTTGTGTCGAGCACCTTGACGGTTGCAGTTCCCTCATTAATCAGTTTGTTGACCATCAATGGGATGAAGAACTCAGCCTTCAGATTCTCCATGTTCTTAGGATCGCTGAGGAACTCCTTGAAGTATTCCTCGCTGTACTCGAAGTAATCGGGAGTGAACCCCCATACGTTCATAGATACAGGCGTATTGTCCTCGACAGCCACCCACTTGCCTTCTTCGTCCTTGTAAGACACCTTGCCATCTACACGCATAATCTCAGTACGCTCCACAACAGTTGTCAAGTTCTCGGCCTCGTCCTTAGAACATATGCCACGAGCCACTGTGCCATTCTCGCTCAGGGTGTTACCTACACGGAAGCCAACCATGGCATAGTTGTTCTTGCTGCCCTCTGGAAGTTCAGAAAGGAACTTGCCTATCACCTTGAAACAGTCGCGGTTGTAGAAATCGTCACAATTAATTACGCAGAAAGGCTCCTTGATGACGTCCTTTGCCATCAACACGGCATGGTTGGTACCCCATGGCTTCTCGCGACCTTCGGGAACAGAGAATCCTTCTGGCAGAGCATCAAGTGACTGGAAGCAGAGTTCTGCAGGGATATGCCCCTCATACTTGGAAAGTATCTTCTTACGGAACTGGTCTTCGAAATCCTTTCGGATGACAAAAACTATCTTACCGAATCCGGCCTGAATGGCATCGTAAATGCTGTAGTCCATAATAGTCTCACCGTTAGGTCCCAGACCATCGAGCTGTTTCAAACCACCATAGCGGCTACCCATTCCTGCCGCCAAAAGCAATAATGTAGGTTTCATATTTATTCGTTTAATAGTTGATATTTTCTTACTATTATGCAAAAGTAATAAAAAAAATGACAGCTACACAATTTTTATCACTTTTTTTATGATTTATCTCCTATTAGTCTTCGCTGGGGTGAATCCCTGCAAAGATTAGAATGGATAACCCACGGTAAGATGCAGGCTATGCGAGTTCTTAAAGGAATCGATATTGTAGAACCCTTTTTTGCTGGTTTCATAAGGCACATGGAGACCTACGCCCCAGTCCACACGGATGACAAACATATCCATGTCGTAGCGTACACCCACACCCGTGCCCACAGCCATCTGTTGGAGGAATTTTCCGAACTTGAACTGTCCCTGAGGGCTGTGCTCCTCGCCACGAAGCGTCCACACGTTACCTGCATCGAGGAACACAGCTCCATACAAATCCCCCCAAATACGGGGACGATACTCGATATTAGCCAGAAATTTGATGTCGCCAGTCTGGTCTATATAGGAATATTTGCTGCCGGTAGGCTGGAACTTACCGGGGCCTATGCTTCGCACATTAAAAGCCCGCACACTGTTGGCACCGCCGATATAGAACTGTTCGTAATAAGGAGCTTTCTCGCTGTTTCCATAACTCCATACCACACCTGCATTGAGGTGGCCAACCAACGTGGAATGCTCGGCCATGCGCCAATACTTTACAAAGTCGGTTTCCAGCTTCAGAAACTGGGAATAAGGATTGCGGAACATCTGCTTGTCCTCATCATTCCATTTCTTTCCTGCACACAGATAGCCCAACGACAGGATGTTGCCAGCCTCACTGACAGTCGTCGACCAAATGATGGGATGACGATATTTCACCGGACTGGTATAAGTATAGGTGTAGCTCATCTTGGGCACGAACTGGTCGCGCATGGCTGTCTGTAGATAAGGACTCTGAGAAATGGCCTCGTCAAAGGCTGTGGTACGGCTGTTCATAAACTCATACGACAGTACCAATGGACTGAACGAATGATGATGCTTGGCAGAGGTAGCCCAGTCGTAAGTCAGTTCGCCCGACACCACATGACGACGGAAATAACCAGCCCTGTTGAGCACATTCATCGAAGCCTTCACTGTGGTAGTAGGAACTCCATAGAAAGAACGCGGGACATGGCCCTTGCGGAAACGACGTTCCCTCTGTTCCATGGTTGTGAAGAGATTGAACGGTGTGACAATGTTTGGGAACGAGAGAGTCACATCCGAACCATATTCATAGGAGTTGACATGGTTAGAACTGGCACCATTGCCCTTCTTCCCGGTCTGCCATTCATAAGAACCATGCAAGTTGATATCCAATTTCTCGCCACCCCGAAAGGCATTGCGCTTGGTAAGACCTACGACCAACTCAGGGCCGACACGCCCTGTGGTTCTGCCCTTTGCATTGGTCTCTATATAGAAATCATAAGGCTTGTCAAACACCAGGTCGAGCGTTGCATCCAAAGTGTCGCACTGAGCCGTGGTATCACGCGGGGTAAACTGGATACTGGTATAGTTGAAGAGACCCATCGACTGCAAATGCTGACGTGCCTTTTCCTCGTTCTCTAACCTATAGAGCTGGCGGGGACGCAAGTTCAGGTCGCGCAGTACCACACCTGCCCGGATAGGCATTTTTTTGCCCCGATAACGAATATTGAGATAACGGCGACAGAAGGAATCGGTAAGTTCCTCCCTGAACTGTTTGCTGAAGTTGATATTGACATTGCCAACATACCATTTGCGAGTGACATGAGAGTCAAGGCTGTCGGCCATGACCATCTCCATGCTTGCCCTGCCAGGCACACTTAAAGTATCGGCAAGATAAAAGGCATAACCGCTTTGATAGAAATAATAACCATTGTTGCGGAGCAAACAGGTAAGACGTTGGCGCTCACTTTCCAGGCGAGGCACATTGAACGGACTGCCAGTATGTACCAATGCCTCCTGGCGAGTGGAATCTATCAGTATGGAGACTTCGGAAGGAAAGTTGACATAGCGCATCGTATCGATGGTCATCAACGGTCCCATAGAAACACGATATGCCAACTTGGCCTTCTTGGGATTCTTCTGGGTCAGTATCTCATAGTCTACCTTGCCATGAAAATAACCATACTTGGCAAGTTGGTTCTCTGCCACCTGTGCACGCAAGCGAGGATTCACGTTGCCCATCAACTTAGGACGTGAGCCGAAAGCCTTGGCAATCCACTTGGCTATGGCGCCATCCGACTGCGAGAAGGCATTCCATATCCAAAGACGTACAGGGAATGGTGTGCGATAATAGCTACTGCCAAAAAGAGAGCCATTGGGAGCAGAAGCCAACACCGATTCCATTTCCAAGATGGTGGAGTCGGCATAACCGCCAGGCTCATAATCGGTATATTCTATTTTTTTTAGTCCCGTAAAAAGTTGCTCGCCTTCCCCAAGGGCACTCGTGGAAGAACAAGATGTACCTACGCCAACCATTACTATGGCTACAAATACCATAGACAACAGGCGGAAGTTACAGATATGACTATTCCGAATGCACTTTTTTATTCTCATCATTTACTTTTTATTTTTTTGTTGAACGGTCGCAGGCACTGCCTTCAAGGTGTCTGTAGCAGCGGCACTTGGCAAGACTTGCTTTTCGTTCTTTAAACGGAAGATATCGCTGAAGCGCTGCAACTTTCTGCGCCACATGAAACCTACTCCATACTCGCCTATCTGTCCTTCCAACCAGTCGTAAGTATTATTATTGTAGAAACCTCTAATATACTGGCTGGCTCCATCGTTGAGACGATACTGTATCTCTACATTATTAAAGAAGGTGTCGTTGTTGACCGCATTTTCCATCTCGGCTCCCGAAGAGACCTGCCCACCTACACTGAAGCTCAGACGATTGTTGAAGAACCGCTTGGCAAACTTAAAGTTGTAGTCGGTATGCAATGCACCAGCGGCATTGAGAGAGTTGTCTACTGTCATGCCGATATCGAGTCCCACGGAGCGCATAGCTGTTCCTGCAATATTGTTGATTTCGGAATTGAGGAACGAACTGAGAGCACTATTCATAGAGAACGAGTTGGTATTGCCGCTGGCAAGATACATGCCCGAAGCCAGCATGGTGATGGCCACTTTGCCACGCTCGTCCACACTCATTGTATTCAACTCGTCCTGGATGTTTATGTCGGAAGGTGCCGAGATGATAAACTGTATGCCAGGTTTGTTCAATGTCTGAGATAGTTTCACTCCGCATTCAAAATCTACCGAGCGCCCCGTTCCCTGCCCTTCATTCACTGTCGACTTGATTTTCTCGATAGCCGCAATGTTGAGCGTGGGATTGAAAGGATCGCCAGTAAACTCGATATAACTTCCGTCCTGAATGGTAAAGGTCTTCAGCGGAATGATAGGCAGAGAGTATTTCATCTCTCCATTGCTCAATGTATACTTACCAAAAATGCGCAGATTGTCTACAGGGTTGTAAGTCATACGCAAGTCCCCTCCGCCCATAAGGTCGATATAGTTGGACTTATCGGCATTCAGCGCACAAAGGATACGAGCCGACTCGTCTATCGACATCCCCAAAAGCATATCAAAGCCCTCAAGTTTAGGACGTACCACAGTTTCTTGTTTGCTATCGTTGAAATCGGTAAACCTCACCAACTCGTCGAGCTGGGTGTCGGTGGTCAGTTCCGACTCACGCAAAATATAGGTCATATCGGTGTTTCCCAACACATCGAGTTTACCCCTCAACTTCAGATTGGAGAAGGCTCCGCGCATGCTTCCCAAGAAGTTGACATACGCCTTTCCGAATGCCTCGGATCGCACATTCTCCTTGGCATCCACCAAGAGGAAGTTCTGGGCACGCATCTTGATGTCGAGCATCATCTCGTCGAAATCGGAGAAGTCCAAATAGCCCTGTATGTTGAGAGGACTCTCATTGTTAGCATACATCATGAAGTTTTCGAAGAGCAACTTACTGCCAGCGATCCTCACAGGGTCATTGTCAAAACGCATCCTCAGTCCATAAGGCACACTCACCAAATAAACAGAGTCCATATATATATCGCCGTCCACCTGGGGCTTGTTCAAAGAACCCTTGACGGTAAGACTTCCCTCACCACAACCTTCCAGACCTACAAGCTGGTCGGGCACAAAACCATTGATGAAGTGGAGCGGTAGTTTGTCCATCCCTATGGTAGCATCCAAATAGCCCTTCCCCTCCGACTTATAAGTACCTTTGATGGTGGCTACGTCCGCATCGTTATATTTCAGTATTCCATCAACGGCATGAGTTCCATCACTCATTGGCATATATACAAATTCCGAACCAACATTACCCATAGGGCAATTCTCATATACCAAGTTGTCTACCGATAGACTGGAAGATACCGACAAGGCCTCTTTGGTTTGCACGACATGAAAATCGCCATTCATGATACCTGAGATATCTGGCATATAAGGTATGACACTCAACACCTTGTCCAAATCGAAACGGGTCATTCCGATAGTGATATCCTGCAGGGCTTCATCATTGTCGTCGTTGGAGTAGATGCGTACGCCCATTCCCTTGCTTGCCTCCAACTGCAGTTTGGCAGAAACACGCATGTCGCGCCCCAGCATCAAATAGTTGTCATCGTTGGCAGTAAATGTCTTGTATCCCAACACAGGATGAGTGTCGGTAAGACTCACCTTGATACCGTTTTCCTGCATCATTGCAGCCAACCCCATGCGTACACCCAACTTGCCGTTGGCATCATAGATACGAGCGGATATATTGGAGCCATGCTCAGCCAACTCGCCATCCACCAACGCCTGGAATACATATTGCGGATTCTTCTTGTTGTTCACAATCCTCGTCGCACAACGGATGGTGTCGCCTTGCGTCATTATCTTGGCTCGAACCGTATCCAACAGGATGCCCTGCGCCACCAAAGAGTCGATATCCAAATGACCGTTCAGCCCTGACACTGGTGAAGTCTGAAGATCCAGGTCCACCATCTTGAAATGATATCCATTGTATTCGATGAAACGGGAGATGAAATTATCTTTTCCAGTGGTAAGAGTAATGCGCCCCAAGGGGAACTCACGACGGATTGCCACCTGGTCGATACGGCGGTTCTTGAGTTGGCTCATCATCTCAGCCTGCAATTCATCAAGTCTCGCCAACAACCTCTTATAGCCACCATGGGTATCCATACGAAGATGGAAGTCGCCACAATCGAGTACGGCATGGGTCGTATCTCGGCGAGTCAACAAGTCGGCTATGATGTCCACGGGACGATATTCCTTCTGCTGGGTCTTGATGACGATGTTGCCCAACATGGCCTGCAGATTGTGGTCCTCCTTCAAGTTGGTCTTCAGGTCTACCTGCCCACATGCCGTTGCCCTCATAGGCACCTTGGTAAGTCCCAAGAGATAAAGATCCACATTCCTTACATCTGCCACTACAGTACCTTCCAAATTCTTACTGTTAGTCAGCGCATCAAAGCTCACCAATCCCTTGAGCATCTGATTATTACTGCCGATATCTGCATGTACTTTACCATGAGCCACATGAGCCACAGCCAACAGGTTATTGATGCGATACTTGCCATAATGTACCTGAGCCACTTTTGCCTTGGCATTCAATCGGGTACGACTGGACAGAAAATCGGTGCCTACACCTTGGGCTTCCATCGATCCAGTAAAAGAGTAAAGCTCCTGACGAGGCAGGAAATGACTCACCTGTATCTGATGGGCCTGCACCTTGGCACGATAGGCCAAGCGATCCATATCTATGGTTCCGTTCTTCCCGGTCTTGGTGATAACAGAGGCATCTACGGCCATGCGCCCACGGCCCTCACGCAAGGTCATCTTGGTGGCATACATAGAGCCGTCCACCACTACATCTCCCCTCAGGCTCATGCCATTGGGAATACATACCTCCTTCATCAGGGCTGGTTCGAGCATCACTTCAATAAATCCCAAATGATAGGTATGCGCATCCAGATGAATGTCTGCCTTCAACTGCGACATATCGTCGAGATGAGCCAACCAACCGTCGGAAGACAACTGGAAGGCTGAAGGTAAATTGAGTTTCAAACCCGAATAGCTCAGACGCTGCATGTTTCCTTTCACTGTACCGGCAACCTCCATAGGATAATAGGGCCAACTCTGACGCATCTTAAGAGGCATGTATGCGCCGGCAAAAAGCATGAGGTCTTCTCTGCCGATGCTGCCCCGTATCATAGCGGTCAACTTGCCAGGAGCGCTGTCGGCAAAGGCATTCATATCCATGTCGACCATGGTCTGAAGGATGGAAGAAGGGGTACGCAAATACAAGTCGGGCAACTGCAACTTCAATGAATCCATCACAAACCTGCCATACATCCGCTTCACGTTCAGTCCACTCCGCTCTCTAAACTGTGTTTGCCGAATCTTCACATCTATCTTCGAATCACAGAAATAAAATGAGTCTGCCCTCAAAGTCATATCCGACAAGACGATGTGATTGAAGTCCATACCTTCTGCAGGACGAAGCACTGAGATATCCTTACCAGCTTGCATTTCTGTCCGATAATTGTCGTAAGTCACTCCGCCCCGTCGCCAGTCGATGGTGTGCACTTGATAAAGTCCCTTAAAGAGATCGAGGTAAGTGCCACGAGCCATAGCATCACCCATATAGGCTTTTACCTGGAGGGTATCACCAGGCATATGAAGCACCAAAGCTGTGTTTTTCAACTTGAGCTTTTGTATATTCACCTTCCATTTGTTCGTCTTTGGCGTAGTATCAGGGGGAACGGTATCACTTAGTTCTACCGACAGACGAGCATCAGACAACAAGGCATCATCCACATGTACGAGTTCCTTGCTTAGGTCGATGCCGTGGGCACGCAACGCCATCTGGCCTACATCACCCTTGATACGCACCTCGTGTATCCAGTTGGTGGTGTTGACCTTCATACGTCTGAAGTTCAACTCGTCCACCATTACCTGCTGCTTGAATAATGGCAACAGTTGGACATCGATTACCATTTTTTCTATATCGGCAACAGTATCTTTCTTGTTTCTGAGAGTTACATCACTACTGTTTTTCAACGAATCGATAGGCTGAAGAGCCTTAACACCCTCAACCCCCAATCGCAATGGAAAAACCAACTCCACATGCTTTACGGTAACATCCATGCCTGTAGACTCGGAAGCATAAGCCGCCACACGCTTTACCGCCCAGTTCTGCACGGGTGGAAGATAAAGCAACAAAGTCAGCAAAGCTATCAATAATATCGGAACAAGGACAACAACAGCAATCCAAACTCCGCATTTTTTCTTTGTAGACATAGATTCTTAGTTTAATATTGTAAAGCCGAAGTCTATTTCTTATGTGACATCGCCTATGATTCCATCGGCTATGGCACTATCGCCTTCCATAAATTGTCATCAGGCAAAGGAGCCTCGACGATGATGGTCTCCTTTGACACAGGATGAACGAACTCTACTCGATGCGACAACAACGAGATGCTGCCGTCGGGATTGCTACGAGGAGCTCCATACTTCAAATCTCCCTTGATAGGGCACCCCATCTTTGCCAATTGGCATCTTATCTGGTGATGACGCCCTGTCAACAGATTCACCTCAAGCAACGAGTAATGATCCGAGGAGCCTATCATCTTGTAACGCAGAATCGCCTTCTTCGAGTTTTTCACCTCATGGTCGTATGCATAACTTTTGTTCTGCTTCTCGTTTCTCACAATCCAATTCACCAACTCAGCCTCTTCCAAACGTGGTCTGTTCTTCACAATGGCCCAATAGGTTTTGTGCACTTCGCCGTCTCTGAACATATTGTTCAGTCTGCTGAGAGCCTTGGATGTCTTGGCGAAAACAACAAGTCCTGATACAGGACGATCAAGGCGATGCACCACACCCAAGAACACATTTCCTGGTTTCTGATACTTCGCCTTGATGTATTGTTTTACCGTCTCAGAGAGAGGCTCATCGCCAGTCTTATCACCCTGCACGATTTCACCACTTCTCTTTGAGACAATAATTATATGATTGTCTTCGTAAACTACTTGCACTTCCTGATACAGATAGATTACATATTCATACCACCATCAATCTGGATAACCTGGCCACTAACGTAGCTGGACATATCGGAAGCGAGGAAGAGACATACATTGGCAATATCCTCCGTCTGACCACCACGACGCAATGGAATCTTCTTCATCCAGTCCTTACGGATATCCTCTGGCAACTGAGCAGTCATAGCAGTCTCGATAAATCCTGGAGCAACGGCGTTGGCACGCACGCCCTTCGGGCCCAACTCCTGAGCAATAGACTTAGCCAAAGCTATCATACCTGCCTTAGACGCGGCATAGTTACACTGCCCCGCATTACCGTGAACACCTACTACAGAAGCCATGTTGATGATAGAACCACTGCGCTGACGAAGGAAGATAGGAGAGCAAGCGTGGATGAAGTTGAAGGCAGACTTCAAGTTGACGTTCAATACTGCATCCCACTGAGCCTCGCTCATACGAAGCATCAAACCATCCTTGGTGATACCTGCGTTATTTACAAGAATATCGATAGAGCCAAAGTCTGCATGAATTTGCTTAACAGTCTTCTCGGTCTCCTCGAAGTCGGCAGCGTTACCTGCATATGCACGACATGTTACGCCAAGTGCCTCGATTTCCTTGCGAGTGGCCTCCAAGCCAGCAGCCATATCATCATTGAGCACGAGGTCTGTAAATGCTATGTTTGCACCCTCTGAGGCGAATTTCATTGCGACAGCCTTACCGATGCCGCGAGCTGCACCTGTAATAAGGGCAGTCTTACCTGTTAATAATCCCATTTTGTTTTGTTTTATAATTTATAATTAATGTGTTTATAACTTTCGGCTTATGCAACCTAATTATATTACCATATTGCATACTTTCTGATTACAGTTTGAGCCCAGACTTTCCCAAAGCACCATACACCACCTTGGCGACCAAAGGCTTACTGCTCTCTTCGGTCAACCCGTGGCCCAAGCGCCCATAGATGAAAGGAACCTCCAAGCCTTTAATGCAATAGTGAGTGATGTCGGCAACTAAATCTACATTCTCGATGTCGAACTCTCCGTCTTCCTTACCTTCGGTATAAACTTTTCTGAAAAGTTCAATCTCATCTTCATCAAAATTTTTGCGAGCCTTTTCTACCATCCATATATTACGGAAAAACTCGGCTCGCAAGTTACCGTTGCGAACGACGGTTTCTTTGATCATACTCAAATGGGTATAAATCAATTCGATAATTTTGTCTTGAGGCCGAATCTTGCAAGCAGCCACCTCGTCCAACTTGTCGGAAAGACGTTCCAACTCTGATTCTATAACCGCATAGTATACATCCTCTTTCCTGCTAAAATAAGTATACAGCGTTCGTCTTCCTTTGCCCGAAGCCACAGCAATGTCGTTCATCGTTGTGTTGGCAATGCCATTCTTTGCAAAAAGTTGCCGAGCAACGTCAACCAGTTTCTGTCGAGTTTTGGATATTGACATATCGAAGTCCCCCTCTTATCATTAGTTGCACAATAAAATATCTATGTGCAAAAGTAGTATTTTAATTCGACATAAGCAAATAATAAACTTTAAAATCCGTTAAAACAGCAATAATATACAGAAAACATTTGGTCATTTCAAGAAAAATCAGTACCTTTGCACTTGCAATTCAGAAATGAGTTGATAACATCGCGGTGTGGAGCAGTTGGTAGCTCGCCAGGCTCATAACCTGGAGGTCGCACGTTCGAGTCCTGCCGCCGCAACTAATATCGGGTAAGAAGTTGGTAAGCAACATCTTATCCGATTTTAATTTCAACAAACGGCTGTTTAAAGACAGCAATATAACAAACTAAGGATATTATGCCACCAATAAAAAATCCGATTATTCCATTGGAATAACCGGAAATATAAAACCTATAAAACCATTTTATTTTTTCAACAGCTTCATAACTTTCTCAAAATAGCGCTGCGTTCTCTTAACATTGTAATGGTTACCACCATTCCAAGCACGGATGGCGTGCTCAACACTATTCAGAGGATTATAAACAGACTGCATCAACAGGAACATCTCCTTAGACTTAGAGACACTATATCTGTCAGACAACTTGTAACGCTTCTTACTCTTCTTACGTTTCAAGATTTTGTTGCATTCTGCCACCAAGATGGGAGTAATCTGCATTACGCCTACAGAATTACCACTTCTTGCCTTGGGGTTTCCACCGCTCTCCACCTGAATTATCGCCTCCATCACTGGATTCCAATCAAATTCACCAGGGGTTACGTCATCAGTCAAATTGTTTGCAGCCGACGCTGCACCAGTGCAAACGGTCAGCATCAAGATGCTAACCAAAATCATTTTTATTCTCTCCATATTAATTGTTTTATGGAACCTGAAAAGCTGAACTACAACATCAGAGGTTTCACGATGGCAACTTTTGAGAAAAAGAGAGGTTGCTCATCTCAGTTCCGTTAGATACCTTAACGGATAACATCTCAACAACAAATAAAAGCATAAGAGACGCTATCCTTATTCTTATCATCTGCAAAGATACAAAAAAGAATTGGATTACGCAAATAAAATCTTGATAATCAGCTGTTTTTATAAATCAAAAACATTTTTTAAGCGACTAATAAGAAGATGAAAACTGAATCTAACAACAAGAGAAAGGCAACTTATAATACAAATATAAAGTAAATGATATCAAACAGTATCCCATGTGACTCGCCGAGAACACAAAAAAGCCCCGACTAC
>DJOI01000076.1:0-6066 GCA_002439605.1 Candidatus Segatella mututuai
AGGAAACGGCGGTTTCCGGAAGAGTCTGAAAGAATATCTGTCATATTGCTCGTGGCAATAAAGGAAGCAAGACGGGAAAACTCCTCGACATGACTGCCATACGGAGGTTTGATTTTTACCGTGGGCAACTGAAGGAGATTTTTGAGGAACCCCTGCTGCACCTGTGGCGAAATCTGATTGAACTCATCAAGGTTGAATTGGCGACACTTTGCTTTGCATCGTCCTTAGCTATGCGCTCTATAAAACGCTCCACGGTTTTCGTACTGACGTACAGCAGGTTAAGCTTGCTGGTTCTTGTTATTGTGAATTTCATTATAATGATATTTATTGAACTTTGCAAGTTCAGAAGTTATAGAAGTTAAAGAAGTTATCACTCCATTCGGTCGTTAGAAGTTATAGCCAATAGCCTTTAAGGAATGCGTAGGTCGAGTGGATTAACCCGTTTTGCCCAAACTTCATCCAAGCCCTTGGGCATTTTTACCCAAAGCCGTTGGCAAGTTTCCTCATAGGGACGGACAACTTTGCTCATCGTCATGGGCAAAAATGCTCATCGTTATGGGCTGAAAATGCTCATCGCTCAGCCAATTGGCTCGATAAGGTTTTCAAGATTCGCATGATAGCTGTAGCATTTGCACGATGATGTGCAGCATGGCATTTCGTGGCAACAACACCAAGCGTATTGCCACGCATAGGCATCTGTCATTCAGACTATTACAACCAATGTGGCAATAGTGGCAATTTACGATCTTCTTCGCCCATTGACGAAGATATTGGGTATCAGAACAGCTGGCTCTTGATGCCGAAGGACAGGTCGAAGACATCCCAGAAGCCTGCGGAGGCGTTGCGGTAGAAACGCATGAAGCAGATGTCGTTGGTGCTCGCCGTCATGTAGAAGATGGTGCCGTCGCCGTCGAGGTCGTCCTGCTGGATATGGTGGCCGTCGCCGTCGAGGCAGAACATCAGTCCCGGCAGCTTGTGGATGTAGTCGTTGAAGGGGTCCGCCACGTTGTTGTTGAACTGCTCCAATACATCGGGAACCTACTGTTTGCGAACTGATATTTTCCGGGAAACAGTGTTTTTACCGCAAAACCAACCGGATACAGACAAGAAACAACCGACAAAGCGCCAATTCCGTTCCGTTTGATGCAAGAAACAGCGTTTCCTGCATCTTCCCGAAACGAAAAAGGTTAGAAACAGTGTTTCCTGCATCTTCCCGAAACGGAAAAGGTTAGAAACAGCGTTTCCAGCACCATTCGAAATGGATTGGTGCAGGAAACGCTGTTTCTATATTCCGACGGCTCGGATTGGGCGAGGAAACGATGCATCCGGTTGATTCCCACAAGAAATCATTAACGGAAACGATGCATCATGCCATGGACAAACTCTCTGGACACGACAAAAACAGAGTTTCCTATGTCATTCATCATTAACTTCCATAAAAACCATGAAATTGTATCACTTAGCTTAGAGCGTCTGGACAACGACGCACATTTTCTTGCTCATTCCGAACGTATTGGCTCGCGCGCCCTGTCCATTGCCGTTAAGACAACTCTTCCGATTCGGCACTTACCTCCCCGTCCAGCTACAAATTGTCACTTTTCCAGCCAATTTCTTGGCAGTTCGACAGAAATTTCTTACTTTTGCAACCAAGTTTTGCTTCAGCCCCGGTCGTTTCGGGGGGAGCATTGCATTACCCAAAAACAACAAACAATGAAAGTACTGAAATTCGGCGGAACATCGGTAGGTTCCGTAAAAAGCATCCTCAGCCTGAAGCGCATCGTGGAGAACGAGGCCAAGAAGCAGAGCGTGGTGGTCGTCGTGAGCGCCCTCGGGGGTATCACCGACAAATTGTTGGAGACATCCCAGCTCGCCCTACAAGGCGACGAGCAGTGGAAAGAAGAGTTCGGAGCCATGGTGGACCGCCACCACAAGATGATCGACACCATCATCACCGACACCAAGGACAGGGAAAACCTCTTCGCCGCCGTCGACTCGCTCTTCGACCAGCTGAGGAGCATCTACTTCGGCGTCTACCTCATCCACGACCTGAGCGAGAAGACGCAGGACGCCATCGTGAGCTACGGCGAGAGGCTCTCGTCGAAGATAGCGGCCACCCTCATCAGGGGAGCCAAGTGGTTCGACTCGCGCGACTTCATCAAGACCGAACGCCCGCACGGCAAGGGCAAGCACACGCTCGACAGCGAGCTCACCTATAAGTTGGTGAAGGACACCTTCGAGGAGCTACCCCGCATATCGCTCGTGCCGGGCTTCATCAGCCGCGACAAGGACACCGAGCGAACCACCAACCTGGGGCGCGGCGGAAGCGACTACACCGCAGCCATCATAGCAGCCGCCCTCGACGCCGAGGCACTCGAGATATGGACCGACGTGGACGGATTCATGACCGCCGACCCGCGCGTCATCAAGTCGGCCTACACCATCAACGAACTGAGCTACATCGAGGCCATGGAGCTTTGCAACTTCGGAGCAAAGGTCATCTATCCCCCCACCATCTACCCCGTGTGCGTGAAGAACATACCCATCAAGGTGAAAAACACCTTCAACCCCGATGCACCGGGCACCATCATCAAGAACAAGATCGACGGCGACCAGAAGCCCATCAAGGGCATCTCGTCCATCAACGGAACGGCGCTCGTCACCGTGACGGGACTCTCCATGGTGGGCGTCATCGGCGTGAACCAACGCATCTTCACCGCCCTCACCAACGAGGGCATCTCCGTGTTCATGGTATCCCAGGCGTCATCGGAGAACTCCACCTCCATCGGCGTGCGCGAGCAAGACACCGACGAGGCGGTAAGAGTGCTGAACGAAGAATTCAAGAACGAGATAGCCGACGGAGCCATGTTCCCCATGCACGCCGAGACAGGGCTCGCCACCATCGCCATCGTGGGCGAGAACATGAAGCATGCCGCGGGCATCGCCGGAAAGCTCTTCGGAACCCTCGGCCGCAGCGGAATCTCCGTCATCGCCTGCGCGCAGGGAGCGTCCGAGACCAACATCTCCTTCGTGGTGAAGAGCGACTACCTGCGCAAGTCGCTCAACGTGCTGCACGACAGCTTCTTCCTCTCCGAGTACAAGGTGCTCAACCTCTTCGTCTGCGGCGTGGGAACCGTGGGCGGAAAGCTGCTGGAGCAGATAAAGAACCAGTACGCCGAGCTCATGGAGCGCAACAAGCTCAAGCTCAACGTGGTGGGAATAGCCTCGTCGAAGAACGCCATCTTCGACCGCGACGGGATCGACCTGGGAAACTACCGCGAGGAACTCAAGAAATCGGACCCCAGCACCCCCGAGGTGCTGCGCGACACCATACTCGCCATGAACATATTCAACAGCGTCTTCGTCGACTGCACCGCCAGCAAGGAAGTGGCGGCGCTCTACCAGAGCCTGCTGGAGCACAACGTGAGCATCATAGCGGCCAACAAAATAGCCGCATCGAGCGAATACGAGAACTACGAGCGGCTCAAGCAGACGGCCATACGGCGAGGCGTGGTGTTCCGGTTCGAAACCAACGTGGGAGCAGGGCTCCCCATCATCGGAACCATCAACGACCTGCGCAACTCGGGCGACAAAATACTCAAGATCGAGGCGGTTCTGTCAGGAACACTCAACTACATCTTCAACGCCATATCGAGCGTAGTGCCCTTCTCGGAGACCGTGCGCATGGCAAAGGAGAAAGGCTACAGCGAACCCGACCCACGCATAGACCTCAGCGGAATGGACGTGGTGAGGAAGCTCGTCATCCTATCGCGCGAGGCAGGCTACCGCGTGGAGCAGGAAGACGTGCAGAAAAACCTCTTCGTGCCCGACGCCTACTTCAAGGGCAGCCTGGACGACTTCTGGAAAAAGCTGCCCAAGCTCGACGCCGACTTCGAGGCCAAGCGCAAGACGCTCGAACTGGAGCACAAGCGATGGAGGTTCGTGGCCACGCTCGACGGCGGAAAGACCAGCGTGGGCCTGCAGGCCGTGGGACCCGAGCACCCCTTCTACAACCTCGAGGGAAGCAACAACATCGTGCTGCTCACCACCGAGCGCTACAAGGAATACCCCATGATGATACAAGGCTACGGAGCAGGAGCCAGCGTAACAGCAGCTGGAGTATTCGCCAACATCATGAGCATCGCGAATATTTAATGTTTAATTTATAATGTTTAATGTTTAGTTGCCCATTAAACATTAAACACTAAACACTTAAAGATATGAAGCACATCATCATACTCGGCGACGGCATGGCCGACCACCCCGTGGAGAGACTGGGCGGAAAGACCCTCCTGCAGTACGCCGACAAACCATACATGGACATGCTCGCCAGGAAAGGCAAGACAGGAAGGCTCGTCACCGTGCCCGACGGATTCCACCCAGGCTCCGAGGTCGCCAATAGCGCCATCATGGGCTACGACCAGAACAAGGTGTACGAGGGGCGCGGACCGCTCGAGGCAGCCAGCATAGGCTACGAGCTAAAGCCCACCGACCTGGCCCTGCGCTGCAACATCATCAACGTGCAGGATGGCAGGATTATCACCCACAACGGCGGCAACCTCGAGACCAGCGACGCCGACGTGCTCATCAAGCACCTGAACGAGACGCTCGCGAAGAAACACCACGGAGTGAAGTTCGTCACAGGCATCCAGTACCGGCACCTGCTCGTGGTGGAGAACGGCAACAAGCACATCGACTGCGCTCCGCCACACGACCACCCCAACGATCCGTGGAAGCCCCTCCTGGTGAAGCCGGAGCCCAACGCCCCGGCCGAAGAAGGACACATGTCGGCCAAGGAGACGGCCGAACTGCTCAACCAACTCATCATCGAGAGCCAGGAAATACTGGAGAGCCACCCCTTCAACGTGGCGCGCAAGGAGCGAGGCGAGCGCATGGCCAACCTCATCTGGCCCTGGGGCGGAGGCTACCGCCCGCACATGCTCACCCTCGCCCAGATGTATCCGCAGATAAAGCGAGGCTCCGTCATCTCAGCCGTAGACCTCATAAGGGGCATCGGCCACTACGCAGGCCTCAGGAACATCATCGTCGAGGGAGCCACAGGACTCGCCGACACCAACTACGAGGGCAAGGCGCAGGCTGCCATCCAGGCGCTGAGGGAAGGCGACGACTTCGTGTACGTGCACGTGGAGGCAAGCGACGAGGCTGGCCACGACGGCGACCTGGCGCTCAAGCTCAAGACCATAGAGAACCTCGACCACCGTCTCATCAAGCCCATCTACGAAGAGGTGAGCACCTGGGACGAGCCCGTGTGCATCGCCGTGCTGCCCGACCACCCCACGCCCGTCGAGATACGCACCCACGTGAAGGAGCCCGTGCCCTTCCTCGTCCACTACCCTGGCATCCAGCCCGACGGCGTGGAGAAATACGACGAGGTGAGCTGCGTGAGCGGCGGCTACGGACTGCTGCGGCTCCAGGAATTCATGGACACATTCATGGCCATTAATTAAGTGAAGAACGAAGAGTGAAGAGTGAAGAAACAAAGTTCGGCGGCCGAAGGGAAAGCCTATTCAAATGCCATCAAGCTAAGTCTCGCTCTTCCATTCTCCTGTTCTCAAACTTTTAACCAAAATATTAACTTTGTGAAGCAACCAAGAGATGCAGAACATCAATACCATTGAATTCTTCATTCTTCGTTCTTCACTCTTCACTTAAAATTATGAACTATTATTCCACAAACAAGAAAGCACCCATGGCCGACCTGCACAAGGCGGTGGTCAAGGGACTGGCGGAGGACCGCGGACTCTACATGCCCGAAAACATCAAGAAACTGCCCCGGGACTTCTTCGACAACATAGAGAAACTCTCCTTCCAGGAAATAGCATACCGAGTGGCAGACGCCTTCTTCGGCGAGGATGTCGACGCAGACTCCCTGAAGAAAATCGTGTACGACACCCTGGCCTTCGACTGCCCCGTAGTAGAAGTGGAGCCAAGCATATACTCCTTGGAGCTGTTCCACGGCCCCACCCTCGCCTTCAAGGACGTGGGGGCGCGCTTCATGGCCCGCCTGCTGCAGTACTTCGTGCGACAGGAAGGCAAGGAGGAGGTCAA
>DJOI01000076.1:6240-21638 GCA_002439605.1 Candidatus Segatella mututuai
ACCCTCGGGCGCAACATCACCGCCCTGGAGGTGGACGGCGTGTTCGACGACTGCCAGGCCTTGGTGAAGTCGGCCTTCATGGACGAGGAGCTCAACAAGCACATGAAGCTCACCTCGGCCAACTCCATCAACGTGGCGCGCTTCCTGCCGCAGGCGTTCTACTACTTCAACGCCTACGCACGCATGAAGGAGAAGGGACTGGCCGATAAGCTCGTCGTCTGCGTGCCCAGCGGCAACTTCGGCAACATCACGGCAGGCCTCTTCGCACACGAGATGGGGCTGCCCATCCACCGATTCATAGCCGCCAACAACGCCAACGACATCTTCTACAACTACCTGCGTACAGGAAAGTACGACCCACAGCCCAGCAAGCAGACCATCGCCAACGCCATGGACGTGGGCGACCCGTCGAACTTCGCACGCATCTACGACCTCTACAAGGGCGACCACGAGGCCATCGCCTCCTACATCGGCGGTGCCACGTACAAGGACGAGCAGATAGCCCAGACCATGAAACAGTGCTTCAACGACACCAAGTACGTGCTCGACCCCCACGGAGCCTGCGGCTACCGCGCACTGAAGGAGCAACTGGAGCCGGGAGAGACCGGCGTGTTCCTCGAGACCGCCCACCCCGCCAAGTTCAAGGAGAAGGTGGACGCAATCCTCGGCACCGACATCGAGATTCCGGCGCGCCTCGCCGAATTCATGAAGGGCAAGAAACAGAGCGTGGAGATGGGAAAGGACTTCGCCGCATTCAAAAAGTACCTGATGAACGAATAAGACGATGGCGGAAAGAGGAACAAAGGTTAACGTATTTTCAGAAGAAAGGAAATGGGAAGCAAGATAACAACGATGGAACGAGGAATGCAGCGCCGCACGGAGCTGCTCCTGGGAAAGGAAAACCTCGAGAAACTGCAGACGGCACGCGTGCTCGTCTTCGGGCTCGGAGGCGTCGGCTCGTGGTGCGCCGAGGCACTGGTGCGCAGCGGCGTGCGCCACATCACCATCGTGGACAGCGACCGGGTGTGCGTGACCAACTGCAACCGGCAGCTGATGGCCACGAGCCGCACCATCGGCCAGGTGAAGGTGGACGCCCTGCGCGAACGACTACTGGAGCTCAACCCCGACGCCAACGTCACCGCCTACCAGAAAATCTACGAGGCTAAGAACGCCGACGAGTTCCACATGGAGGAATACGACTACATCGTCGATGCCATCGACTCGCTCAAGGACAAGGCCGACCTCATACTCCGAGCCACGTCGCTCCCGGGACACGTCACGTTCGTGTCGTCCATGGGAGCCGCCCTCAGGCGTGACCCCTTCATGATAAGGAAGGCGGAGTTTTGGAAGGTGAAGGGCGACCCGCTGGCACGGGCCCTGCGCAAGAAATTCAAGAAGAACAAGACCACGCCCCGCCGCAAGTTCATGTGTGTATACAGCGAGGAGAAGCCGATGGACAACATGGGCGTGAACAAAGCCTGCGGCACGGGCGGATGCCTATGCCCCAAGGCAAAGTTGCTGAGCGGCGAGAGAGGCACCGACACCGCCGTGTACGACGCACCCGGAGACCAGCGGCTCGTCGAGCACGAATGGTGTTCCACCAAGGCACAAATCAACGGCTCGCTCTGCCACATCACGGCCTCCTTCGGCATGGCGATGGCAGGAATCATCATCAACGACATCGTCGACCGGGCAGGACAGACAGAGGAATGAAAGGCAATGCGCCGAAGCCCAAGGCGCAAGCCCAACATTCCCCACTCCCCTTCTACATTACTCAACATTCCCCACTCCCAAGAATCCAGAAGCATGGCTCGTAAGAAGAACATACCACAAACATGTTATTTTTAGCCAGCCAAGACCATATTCCTGACTGATTTTTTCATTTTCTCATTAAATGAAGTTACTTTTGCAAAAAATTATATGGGAAAAAGAAAAACCGCATTACGCCACGCTTTTCATGCCTCCGTGCCAATCATGGCAGGCTATGGCTTCTTAGGAATGACCTATGGCATTTACATGCACGAGCTGGGCTTCAGCTTCGTGTACCCGATGCTGCTCGCCGTCACGGTTTACGCAGGCAGCGCGGAATTCCTGTTGGGCAACATGCTGTTGGGCAGTTTCCACCCCTTGCAAGCCTTTCTCATCGTCTTGATGGTAAATGCCCGACACCTGTTTTACGGGCTCTCGATGCTCGAGAAATACAAGGGCTTGGGATGGAAGAAGTTTTTTCTCGTCTTCGGAATGTCGGACGAAACCTTTGCCCTCACAAGCGGAACCAAGATTCCTGAAGGAACAGACAAGGGATGGTACCTGCTATGGATTACCTGGCTCGACGAAACCTACTGGGTCGTAGGAGCCACCATCGGCGGACTGATCGGGCCTTTCCTACCCTTCGACCTCAAGGGGCTGGACTTTGTGCTGACGGCCATGTTCACGGCAATCTTCGCAGACAACTGGCTCCGGGAGAGCAACCACACCAGCAGCATCTCGGGGCTCGTCATCTCCGGTCTCTGCCTCCTGATGTTCGGCGCCGACCATTTCATCATCCCGAGCATGGCAGTCATCCTGTTGTTCCTAACCCTCAAAAAAAGAAAAGCATGACCACACTTCAACAAATCATCATGGTTTCGGCAGGCGTAGCTGCCACCATGCTCACCCGCTTCATCCCCTTCGTCGTTTTCCGTCCCGGAAAGCCTACGCCCAAGCACATCTTGTACTTAGGAAAGGTGCTGCCACCATCGGTCTTCGCCCTCTTGGTGGTTTATTGCCTAAGAAACATCCATTCACCCAACTACGACACCATGGCGCAGTTGGCAGCCGTAGCCTTCACATTCCTCATCCATACATGGAAAAGAAACCTACTGTGGTCGATTGCATCTGGAACCATCCTCTACATGATACTCATCAGAATCTAACCAAATGCCAGCATCGGGGGAACGCCAAACTGAGAATCAAAAGAATCGTATAAAAAAGAAGAAATCATAAAAGATGTTTACCCCCGTCATTTCCTCAAACATTATGCTGTAAAAAAATTGTCCAAATCATTTTTTATCCGTACCTTTGCCCACAAACAAAAGAAACAACAAGATGGAAGCAAAAAATATCAATCAACTGGTCACAGAAAATCTGAATTACGTAAAATCGCTGGCCAACAGGTTCAAGGGAAAAGGAGTAGACTTCGACGACTTGGTGAGCGAGGGATACATGGCCATGACGCAAGCGGCACAAAAATACGACGCCGGGCGCGGCACCCAGTTCATAGCCTATGCCGCTCCATTCATCCGCAAGGCCATGGAACAGGCCATCAAGCAACAGTCAGCCTCTTACGCAATGTCCAAGGATGATCGTCAGCAACCCAACAAAAAACTCAGCCGACCGCTCTCCATAGACGCTCCCCTTGGCGCAAACAACAAGTATACCCTGCTCGACATACTGATAAACAAGGACGCACAGACGGAGGAAGAGAACACTTACTTCCGCCTCGTTTCCGAAGACCTGAAAGCCGCCATCGAAACTCTCGACGAACGTGAGCGCGAGGTTATACGCAAGTTCTACGGCATAGGTTGCCCCCATATACCCATGGCAGACATCGCCGAAGACATGGAACTGAAACGGGAAAGAGTGAGGCAGATAAGAGACAAGGCTGTGAGAAAGATGGCCAAACAAGCAAAGACCAAGGTTCTGAAGACTCTGCTGAGAAAATAAAATAAGATAAGACCGGCACACAACCACAAAGATACGGCAAAACAAGATACAAGCCCCATTTTTTCATGTTTTTTATTAATTATATTCAAATAAATTGCCCATGTAAAATAAAAGCAGTAATTTTGTCCTAAAAATCAAAACAACAGGTAGAATGAACAAAATCGGAGGAATGAAACAAATCATATGGTTCATGAGAACATACGTCATGCTCATGGCCATCTTCATACTGCAGAAACCATTATTCATGCTCGCTACCCACGGTGCTTCACAAATGTCGTGGAGAGAGGCTTTCTCAGAAATGATACCCGTCATGTTTCACGGGCTCCGCATCGACCTGTCGATGGCAAGTTACCTCATGCTCCTGCCTGGCTTGCTGCTGCTTGCCTATGTTTGGATAAGACAAGAGTTCATACGCCCGGCATTCAACGCCTACATGGGCATCATAGCGGTTGCCACATCTTTTTGTTTTGTTCTCAACGCCGTACTCTACCCATATTGGTGCTTCCCCTTGGACAGCACGCCTTTCTTCTATTTCTTCACATCACCCACCGATGCTTTTGCAAGCGCCACTTTCTGGGAGATTTTGTTAGGCATCCTTGCCCTTGCAGCCATTTCGGTACTGAACTGGCGACTTCTGCGCATGCCCAAGCCTCGACGCGACAGATATGGAAGACGCGACTATAGAAACGAGGGATTGGACTGCCACCGCATGCGCACGTCTATCATCCTCCTCGCCATGACAGCCCTGCTCATCATACCTATCCGCGGAGGATTCTCCGTGGCTACGACCAATACTGGAACTGCATATTTCAGCCAAACGCCTTACCTCAACCACTCGGCGGTAAACCCCATGTTCAGTCTTTTCGAATCAATGACAAGACAGCAGAACCTACAAGAACAATATCGCTACATGGACGAGGGCGAAGCCAACAAGATATTCAGCACGATGGTGAGCCAAAGCGACAAGAACACCTACCCCATCCTTAGCGACGAGGCACGCAAACACGCTCCCGATATTCTGCTCGTTATAATGGAAAGCTTCGCAAGCGACTTGCTTCCATCCATGGGCACGCAGAAAGACGTGGCGGTTTGCCTCGACTCAATAGCCCAGCAAGGCATTCTCTTCAATCGATTCTACGCCAATAGCTTCAGAACCGACCGAGGACTCGTGGCCATCCTGAGCGGCTATCCTGCACAGCCCACGATGAGCATCATGAAGGATCCCAACAAGTCGAGCCACCTGCCTTCTATCTCCAAGTCGTTGGTGAAATACAAGAACTACCAGACCGCCTACTACTATGGAGGCGACATCAACTTCACCAACCAGCGCTCTTACCTCATCTCGCAAGGTTTCCAGCACATCACGTCAGACAAGGACTTTCCTATAGAACAGCGACTCAGCAAATGGGGAGTACACGACCATATCGTGGCCGACAAACTGATGTACGACATAGAACACGAAAAGACAACAGGTCGTCCTGTGTTCAGAGTCTTCCAGACATCAAGCAGCCATGAGCCTTTCGAAGTTCCCTACAGCCGGCTAAAAGACAAACGACTGAATGCCTTTGCCTATACCGACAGCGTGATGGGAGCCATCGTGCGCAGATACCGCAAGCTGCCCAAATGGAAAAATACACTCGTCATCTTCGTTCCAGACCATGTTGGAGGCTATAAGGAGCACCTCGACAATGGCGACAGAAGCCGTTACCAGATACCTCTCATCCTGACGGGTGGAGCTATAGCCCATCCTATGAAAATAAAACTCATCGGTTCGCAGCAGGATATCGCCGCCACACTATTGGGACAATTAGGAGTGGAGCACAAAGATTTCCTCTTCAGCAAGAACATGCTGAGCGACGCAACACCTAAGTTTGCCTTCTTTACTATCAACGATGCCTTTGGCGTGGTAAGCGAGGAAAACTCGCTGATATTCGACAACAAGAGCAAAAAGGTGCTATACGACAAAGGTGCCAAACCTGGCTACAACATCAAGCGCGGGCAGGCATACCTCCAGAAACTGTATGACGACATCAGCAAAAAATAACCTCTACGCCCCTACAAAAATAATATAATAGTTCTCGAGTAAAAACAAAAAAGAATTTAGAAAACACGAATGACAGACATGCTCAACACTCTGGAACAGGCAGACACCCAACTCTTGTTGTTCCTCAACGGATTTCACAATAGTTATTGGGACTATTTCATGATGATGTACAGCAGCCGATTTGTGTGGATTCCATTTTACGCAAGTTTCCTCTATGTGATGTTCCGCAACTACGATTGGCGTTCTTCGACAAAATGCCTCATTGCCATCATCGCCATCGTATTGCTCTGCGACCAAACCACATCAGGGCTAATCAAACCTATGGTAGAACGACTGAGACCAAGCAATACAGACAACCCCATCTCGCCCATGGTACACATAGTGAGCAACTATCGGGGTGGCAGATATGGATTCCCATCCTCTCATGCCGCCAATGCATGGGGAATGTTTTTCTTTGCCATGTATCTCACCCGCAACAGGAAGCTAAGCCTTTTCCTCTTGGCATGGGCCGTGGTGATGGCATTCTCGCGCACCTATATGGGAGTGCACTATCCTGGCGACATCTTGGTAGGCATCCTTTTCGGAGCCTTGTTCGCCACCCTGTGTTATTATCTATTGGACTACGCCGACCCACAGGGCACAGAGCAATGGAAAGCAACCAACAGACAGCTAAGATTCTCGTGGCTTCCTTTCACTACGGGCGTCATCTCTGTCATGATAATGCTTATAGCTGCAGCCTTCATGGCCACCACACAGATGGAAATCTTCTTCAACTAAAGAAACAAGGAAAGCCGGAGGTAAAAGCACCAAAAAATCATCAACAACAATACTAATATATTAATCAAAATCAGAAGCAATATGAAACAATTGATGTTTTTAGCAATCGCTGCTCTCGGTCTTACCATGGCAGCTTGCAATGGAAAGAAGGCAGAACAGCCACAGGAAACGACCACTAAGGCAACAGCTGTTACCGATACTGCCTTCCAAAACAAGGCCGCCGGCGACTACCAAAGCTATGACGGGAGCAAGGTCATCACGCTAAACAGCGACCTGACCGTAACCACCAAAAACACGCAGGACTACTACAAGTGGGAACTGATAGCCAAGCCTGAAGGCGACCAGACTGTCATCCTTCTCGACCGCAAGGGAATGGACAAGGACATTCAGACACAGGTACAGATAGATGTAGCCGAGGGTATGATGATTGTCAACAACGAGACCTTCCGCAAGAAGCAAGAGGCTAAGTAATACAATCGAGTAGGAGGTAAACACTAAACATAGGTGTTTATCTCCTACTTTCGTTTTCCGACCTCTCATACCACCGCGCACATGTGGTTTCTATTTTGGGTGTCTTCGCTATCATATAAAACTGTTGGACTTGTGGCAGAACCCATTGAGAGATCGTTTCAAAAAATCTCTTTAACACCGTGATAATTTGCAATTTGGATAATTGCGGATATTCGTTTTTTGTTTTATGCTACAAAGGTGGTTAGAAAATGAGAAAAAATAGTGGCACAATATAAAACATTTTTGAATCTGCGCAATAGTTTTTCTCACTTTTTCATTATCTTTGTGATAGAATTAAAAAGAATTGAATATGGCTATCAATCAATTGAACAAATATGTCTGGCTCGTGGAGACTATCCATCGGGCAAGGAACAGAGGTGGCATCACCCTGAAGGAGATTCAAAGCAGATGGTTGGACTCTGACCTCAGCGAGGGAACGGAACTCTCTCGACGTACCTTCATCAACAATCTCCATGCCATCGAGGAACTGTTTGAGATAAACATCGAATGCGGCAGCGGATTCCGCTATCACATAGAGTATGGCGACTGCTTCGAGGAAGGAAGTGCCAGGAACTGGTTGCTCAACGCATTCTCACTCAACGCCATGGTGGGCAACAGCCGCAAGCTCAAGGATAGGGTTCTCCTGGAGGACATGCCATCGGGCAGGAACTTCTTGGAGGACATCATCAAGGCCATGCGTGACAACCACGTTATCTTCGTGTCATACTATAGCTACAACACCGAGGAGTATCATGAGTTTGACATCCATCCTTATTTCGTGAAAGCCTTCAAGAAACGTTGGTACGTTGTGGCCTATAGTCCTGGCACACACGATATCCGTTGCTATGCGCTCGACCGCATGGAGAATGTCATCATCTCGGACAAAGTGTTCAAGATGCCAAAGAATTTGGAGCCGGCAGAATACTTCAAGGATTGCTTCGGCATCATCAGCAACAAGAATTCTGAGGTTCAGAAGATTGTGCTCAAGGTGGATGCTTTCCAAAGCAATTATATCCGGAACCTCCCCCTCCATGTCTCCCAAAAGGAAACGAAGCGTACCGATGAATACTCCATCTTTGAGTATCACTTGAAGCCAGAGTTTGATTTCGAGCAGGAGATTTTCTCCAACATGGACACCATGGAGGTGTTGGAACCACAATGGCTAAGAGATGAAGTGGCAGAAAGGTTGAAGAACCTTGCAAAGAAATACCACTTTTCTATATCATCAAACCAATAAGTATAGAAATAATGCTTATTGTATTATAGGCAATTTCAATAATTCTTCAATGATACTATTAGGCTCTAAGCCTTTAGCATCAAAGCAAAAGTATTTCTCAACTTCTGTTGATTTCGATTTCGCTTCATCCCTAACTGCATAATTGTCTGGATTTTCATCTGTCATCAAATACACGTAATCATTTCGATACCATTGATAATTTCTTCCAGCATATTTAAAATTGATGTCATTCCCAAATAACAAGTTTGTTCCTGGAACTCTACAATTATCATCTATCGTTATACCATCTGTTCCCAACAAAAAGACATTTCTTTTCTGTGCGTCCAGAAATATACCTGGACCGCTTGGATATATTGCCAAATGTCCATTGTATCCACTACGAATCCATGAATTAGGAATTTTTTCGGCAACATAATCCAACATATTGGTATTTGAGAGGAGATAAAGTACATGCAATGCTTCCTCATCAGAGTCCGTCAAATTCCTTACTTCACACAAGTTTCCCATTAATAATTCATGTATTGGAGCACAAATATTCTTGTTGGTTAAATAATACATCCAAGATGTTGGTAAATTATTGAATGTACGATGAGACCATGTCAACACATTATAATATTGATCTTTTGTAAAACAACTTATCAAAATTTTTAACAGTAACATATTATCATACTTCTCTTTCATAACAGGCTTATCCTGCTGCGGATCTGTTTCCACAAAGAAAGTCCGTACCGTATCCCATTTTTTATCAAAATTTACCCAATCGACACAACCTGTTGCGTCTGTAAAAAGAAAGTTTATGGTACCCTTAAAGAAAGAGTATTTTTCTGCATCAATGATTATTTCCTCCCATGTATGATACAAACTTCCATCATTCTTAATACTTGTTCCTTGATATTTACGCAAGTTTCCATCTCCATCAATTATTTGTTTAGCCTTTACAATTTCTTCATTCCATTTTTTTTCAATGACACCGACCTTGCCTGCATTCACTTCTTGCCGGCACAAACTATGATATACATTATGGCTATCCAACCCAGACAGTAATTCCATAACACTCCTGATAGCAGCAGTACTTCTGATAGAAGAACGGCCTTCTTCGTCAGTACAAGATACCATATTCCAAACGATACGCATCCAGGGACTTAAAGTTTTCACAGAACCTTTCCCTTCTATAAAATATTTACAAAGCGCAAAAAAGACGACTCTTTGAATCTGATTGATAGAACTTACCTTTATTTCATCTTGTGGACCTTTCTCGTATTTCGGTATGAATGAGAAATTTACATTACAAGAAAATTGGAATAGCGTAAGATTATTTTCCTTTATATAATTTTTGAAATTGCTTAAGAGGATTTCTAATCGCTCAAAGAATTGCGCAGGAATTTTCCCCCGTTCATAAAGATAGGGTTCTATCCCCCAATAGTTCATATAATCATCTGCATTCAAGTGAATATAGGATTGATTTTTAGCCTCTACATTGTTTATCGTTTCTCCATTGTCAGTAATTCGCCCTATTCTCAAAAGATATTTTTCCGATTCATCAGTTTCTTTACCATCAACTTTGCTTAGTTTTGTCATAAATAATTCTTCCCAGAAAAAACGATTTAAGAATGTCAAATAGATTTCATCAATACTATAATTCTCAGAATGGTTTTTCCAAAATAAGTTCGTCCATTCCGTATCAAGCAATATAGCTATACCACTCTGTGGATTTTGAAATCGTTCCCAGTCTTTACCTTTTTGTTCGTTAATATAACCTACTAAATCCGCCTTAAAATTTTCAAAAGGAGTAAGTTGTTTGCCACGTGCATTCATTTTTATATAGAGGTCATCAGACAAACCGAAATTATCAAGATGAACATTATAGAAGACTATACATGCTCCTTCTGTCAAAGACTTCCAATATTTTGCAAAATCTTCAACTGTTTTATTAGCAAAAATAGGTTCAATTCCATCAAACTCAAATAACTGAGTTTTTTCTCCAGACAACATTCTTAACATTGACTGAATTGTAGGATCTTGTTCCCAAGTTGAATAAAACCAAGTTTGTTTTCTGATAAATTCATTGATTCCCTCTAAACCATCATAATTTTCAAATAATTCCGAACGGCACAATTGCTGACAGAACTCACGAGAAGAAATTCTTGTCTCATACGTAAAATTGTTTAATAAAACTGATGCCATTTCAAGACATCCTGCTCGCAATGCCACATACCAATGGAGAAGCCAAAGGGTTGTCAAACGCTGTTGACCATCCAATGGATAAAACTTTTTACCTTTAGAAGATCCATAGACGAAGTCTAAAACAAGTTCTTTTGAGTTATCTTCTAAAGCTTGTTTCAAGTTAGAAAGAAAAGTTTGGCGTATAAATGCTTTTCCTTTTCGTCCTTGCGCATAATCACGCTGTATAATAGGAATCTCTACAATATTATCCTTTAAAAAGTTCCAAAATGTTGTTTTATCATTCATTATCGCTTGCTTTTAATTGATTAATACACATAGCTATATCTGCTAAATATGCCTTAGCATCTGATTTTGTCCAATAATTATTATCACCAATAGCTGGTGAATAATATTTTAGAAATACATTTCTTGTACAAGGAGGGACAAAAGACGAAGCTGCCTTTTCTGCCTTTCCTTTCTCAAACAGACCGCCACGTGTTATTTTAGGTATTGGTATTAACTCACCTTTATCCTTACCAATAACAATTCTTCTTTTTGCTGAGAATATAGAGTTACCATAACTACGATTAGTCGAAGAATCCAGTAATGTATAATTCCATATTTGGTTCTTTTCTTCTTGAGTCCAATTATTTTCATCCCCAATTTTAGATTTGAATTGCTCATAACATTTTGTAATGGCATTTTTATTTGTCCTTGCTTCATTTATCGCAGTTTCTATCAAGTGCTGCTCTTTAGAACTCACAGATAAGTAAATATTAAGAAGCCACTCCTTTTGGGTATCTACATCATCTTCCTCGTTGGTTGTATTCGAATTGATATGTTCTACATCCCACCCCTCTAATTTATATAAATGAAATGGAAATTTATAGTAAGTGCACATAGAATATTTAGAATTTGCACACTGCGCCATATTTTGATTCAAGACCGTTTGAATATTATGAAATAATAATATAGGTCTGCATTTCCCTTTATTGGAGCCATCAATGTTATATTTGAAGTCCAATTCTGGCTTTTCTACAACCGACAATATTTCGCTTTTGAGCCACTGCATAAAAGCCTCCTTATCTGAAAACTTATGCAAATACTCAGAACATAAAAATTGCGCATTATACTTGCCGCAAGCAATCAAGAAGCCAACGTAGTGATATAACACAATATCATTATACCACTCTTTGAAAATCATATAATATGTTTTTACTTTTTGCCAAGCTTTTTCAACATCCTGTTCATTTTTAAAATAGCAATAAAAATATCGGAAAGTACGGTATTCATCATTACCAACTTCCACAAGTTGACTCTGTGGTATCTCCAAACTATTTTTCTCGCAAACTAAGTTAAAAATTAAATCGATACGAGTTGGACGTTCATATCCCACCTCATGTAGCATTAGCCAAAACTCATCATTTTGCAATGAGTTCTCTATTATATCCCATTGACCAGCAATTTCTTGCTGCCTAAGGCGTATATATTCATAGTCTATATTCGTAAAATTTGAACTATTTAAAAAGAGAGCTTTGATAAGTTCTGAATTCGTCAAAGATATTTTACCGATATTCAAACGTGTGAAGACTTTGATAGGATTTGCCTCTACTGTTTCATACCAAATAAAACGGACTTTATTCAAAAGTTTTTCCTTGTCTATGCCACACTCTTTATTAAAAGCTTTTACTGTATTATATGCTTCGTTCATAAAATAGCTATCAATGTTATCTTTAGATTTTTTGTCATCTAAAAACAACTTAGCACAGTCTTTACCTGTTTCATATTTTATAGAAAACATATTCTTTTCACCAAGAAAAGTTAGAATAATAAATATCGTAGTTAAGCGTTGCTGTCCATCTATAACTTCCCAAGAACCTTTAAGAAGTTTCGTGACATCAGCTATAGAACTTGCTTCTTCCTTAATTTTACGAAAAACGGCATTATCATCCATTTTTTTCTTCACAACTAATGGTTGCAAACAATAAAATCCCTTAGAGTCATCAAAGCTTTTTATGTCTTCTAAAAGTTCACGTACTTGTTGTTTAGACCATCTATACCCACGCTGGTACTTTGGAATAAAGAATTCTTTATCCAGCAATTCTTGTATAGAAATTAAAGATATTTTATTCTCATTCATATTATATGCTTATTATTTTTGCAAAATTAAACTTTTTTTGCAGGACATATACCAGCCTTCTGCAAAACTTTAATATAAATTAAGGTTAATCATTGTATTCAAGATTTCTAATGATGCCATCGCATCAGCCGTACTAAAACCTTTGCTTCCTTCTATTTTCACAAGATGTTCACGTTGATTGAATAGGATATCCTCTTCGTCATCGAGAATGACATAACGATATGGCTCCTTGGCATTCAGCCTCAACCATTCTGCGATTTCAAGGCCTTTTGCCGCATGTAAACCTTGCCATTGTTCTGTTCCATCAACACTACTGAAAGAAATCAAATTGCAAGAAGGTGTCAAACCTGTGACCTCGCCAGGCAAGTGATGTTCCTTCCATAATTGTTGCATACACTCCATGCCTTGCAATCGCCAAGTGGAAGAAATGATGACCTTGGCACCACTTCTTTCCAACAAATAGCGAAAATTAGTTGTCGTTTTCTTATCAAACCTACCATTAGGCGTGTTGATTACCCCATCGAAATCTAAAAATATATACTTCTCCATACCTATTCTTTTTATTTACAAGCGGTTAGAACCCGACTTTTCTCTTTGAATAGCTTCCTCCCAATCTCTCGCTCTCACAAAACTCTGTGAGGGATTTGACCGTATTCTCTGGCTTGCCATGCAATATAGACTGGATGATATAATGTCGGGCAATGTTCTCTATCTCACCTCCGCTGAAATCATACTTGCCAGCCAAGTAACCGACATCGGTACCATTCAAAGCTGGTATCATCGATTGCCAAATCTTGGAACGGCAGTCCAAATTTGGCCTCTCAAACTTTATCTTATAGAGAAACCGACGCTCAAAAGCCTTGTCCATATTCTCGGCGAGGTTGGTCGTGGCGATGAGGATGCCATCCAATTGCTCTATCTCCTGAAGGATGATATTCTGAATGCTGTTCTCCATTTTCTCAACGGCTCTTTCCGCCCCAACCTGGCGCTTGCCGATGATGGCATCCGCCTCGTTGAACAGGAGAATAGGTGCCTTGGCTGATTGTTTCACCTTCTGCTTATAGTCATCGAAGATGCCCTTGATATTCTTCTCGCTCTCGCCTACCCACATACTTTTGATTTCTGATACGTTCACCTGAATCAAGTCACGACCTGTCTTCTTCGCTATCTGAAGAACAGTTTCTGTCTTGCCTGTGCCAGGTGCCCCATAGAAAAGGCAAGCAAAGCCACTTCTGAAATTGGTTTCCTTCAAGCGGTTTCTGATGCTCTGATAGTGCTCCTCATCCAAGAGTGTAGCTAACTCGCCCACTTGCTTACTCTCCTTACTGTTGTAGAACAATTGCTTGGGCTTGATGTCCTCAAAGGATATCATGCCACCCTTTGGGTGAGAGCCACGCATGGACGAAAGGTTAAGCTCCGAGAAGAGCTGCTTCTTGGCATCGTCCGTAATCTTGAAGGATTCCCTGTCCACGAAACCATCGTCATTGGTGTATTCGATAAACTTCTCCACAAAGAACAAGTGGTCGCCTTGGCTCAAGCCTCTCTTCGCCCATCTCCAGGCAGCCTCGCCTTCCTCATATAGAAATTCCAAGTCATGGTAGCGGATGTCATCGTCGCCATTTATGACAAATAGCGTACAGAACAAAATGAAAAGCGGGAAGTCAACATCATCCGTATCAACATCGAATGAGGCCATTGCCTTGACAAAATCCAATTTTTCATTCTTCGATACCAATGCCCTTAATTTCTTTCTCAGCACTTGCTTGTCTATCTTTCTACGGCGGCATTTCGTGAACAGCTCGTCGAATTTGTCAAACAGCTCTCTTGCAGTAAGTTCTTCCACATCTGATGGAACATAAGGCTCATTATGCTGGAATGCCTCCATCACCTCCACAGGGATGGAATAGTAAAGGCCATTATCCTTATAGCGGCAAATATATTCCTTGTCAACAAGCTCTTGTGTCTCTTTGGCGTATCGAAGCAAGCTAAGGATGCGGCAATCCAAGAAATCCGTATAGTCAGAAAACTGGATATGGCTGTCATCGTATCTGTCGGCAAACAGGGCCATGATGGTACTGGCTCGCTTGGATATTCCTAGTTTATCGGAGACAAAACTGAGATGTGAATCAGCCTCCTGGTAGAACTTCTCACCAAGAGAGGAATTCTTAGCCTTATCTACGATTATTTCGAATGCTTGGAGCAAGTCCATTTGCTCCATATCTTTTTTACCTGACGTTTGCATAACCATAACAATACAACATTAATACATACAATTTTCTCTATGAGGGAAAGACTTCTAAAGTCCGTACCTCCCAAGATGGTTCTCAAATAAGGTTTATTATCCATAATAGTCTATATTTATAGAGCGAAATCATCCTCTTCCTCATCTTCACCATTTGGGAACATGACACTTCTCTCATACTCTGGATCATAGAAATCATACTCATCTTTCGCCAAATTGATTAGCTTCTGGATATGGCAGATTTTTTCTGATTCTGGAAACTGGAGATGCTCACGATTGAACTCCAAAATCTCGTTCAATTCTCTCTCGAAGGAACAAACCTCAGACTGAAAGTCATCCATGTCAAACTCAGGATCATTGAAGAGGTCATTATCAAGTGCCTCGTTCAAGCGATTCTCCATCTTCTCCAATTGCTCTTTTATCGTTCTATCCATTTTCTTTATCTTTTAAAGTTAAAAAACGGCGCAACCGACAAACCCTGTGGGGAGGCTGTGCAGATGCTAACCCAAAACTGTCGACAAACGATACATGAAGAATGGTATGTCCCTGACTCCTTTCACCTGTGCACGGAAGCATTTGA
>DJOI01000018.1:0-1612 GCA_002439605.1 Candidatus Segatella mututuai
CCGCCCGTCTGGCTCGAAAGCGCACCATTCGCCAGCACCAGTCCTATCTTGCCGTTAGGCGAGAGGTGGTGAATCATGTGCTGCATCCAGGCGAAGTTGGCGTTGCCAGCAGGTGGCAAACCATACTGCCAGCGCACGTCGTCCTGAAGCGCGCCCTGTCCCCAGTCGCTCATGTTGAAAGGTGGGTTGGCAAGGATGAAATCTGCCTTCAGCGTAGGGTGCTGGTCGTCGAAGAAAGTGTCGGCAAAGACTTTGCCCAAGTTCGCATCCAAGCCACGGATGGCAAGGTTCATGTGCGCCATCTTCCATGTATCGGGGTTCGCCTCCTGCCCGTAGATGCTGATTTTGCGCAGGTTTCCCTTGTGGCGCTCTATGAACTTGGCGCTCTGCACAAACATGCCGCCGCTTCCGCAGCAAGGGTCATAGACTCTGCCCTCGTAGGGCTCCAAGATTTCCACCAGCGTGCGCACGATGCACGACGGTGTGTAGAACTCGCCGCCGTTCTTGCCCTCCAAGGAAGCAAACTGCTGCAGACAGTATTCGTAGGTGCGCCCCAAGAGGTCTTTCTCCTCGCCCGCGTCGTGCATCTCGATGTTGGTGAAGAGATCCACCACGTCGCCCAGACGACGTTTGTCCAACTCCGGACGGGCGAAGTTCTTAGGCAGGATGCCCTTCAAGCTCAGGTTCTCTCGCTCGATGGCTTCCAGTGCGTTGTCTATCACCACGCCTATCTCAGGCAGGTGGGCAGCCGCCGAAATTTGGCTCCATCGAGCCTCGGCTGGCACGAAGAAGATGTTGTCGGCGGTGTATTCGTCCTTGTCTTCCGGGTCGGCGTATTCGTCGCCCTGCAGTTCCAGGAACTTCTGTTCGAAGCGGTCGCTGATGTATTTCAGAAAGATGAGTCCGAGCACCACACCCTCGTATTGCGAAGCGCTGAGGTTGCCACGCAGAATGTCTGCGGCCTTCCAAATCTTCTCTTCAAAACCAATGCTGATAGTATCTTGTTTCTTAGCCATAGTGTCTTATTTCGTTTTGAGCACAAGTCGCCAGCCCTCGCTCTGCAGGACGAGGGAGTCGGCTGTGCGGGTTATCTTAAAAATGACGTTTCCGATTCCCTCATGTCGAGCCAAAAGCCACCGAAGCTCTGGCAAGCCTCGGTCACCTCCCATTCCTGGGCGCAGAGCAGCGACTGGTAGTCTACTGCCTCGGTGCCTTCGTCCGTGTCGGAAGAGCAGGAGGCGAGGACGGGTGCCGAGAACACAAAAAGGACGACTGCCACCGCTCTGATAACCGATGACAGCCGCCCTTTGGCGTGCGAAAAAAATGCAATAGTGATTTGGGTTAACTTTGATGGCTCAAAATTACCCCCCCCCGAATAACTGGCGGATGGTTAATGATTTATTAGTTTTCATTCCTTGTTTTTATTATAGCCACTGCTTCGTAATGAATCCTACAGCAGCCTGTTGTTGTAAAATACTTTTCACAAAAATAATATTTCTTTTTCAAATTATCGGCTTTATTGCTTTCTTTAACTTATTTTTTGTGTTTTCCGGCTATCTTCCCCTGCCCTTCATATTGTAGGTGACATCGTGAAAGCGTTTGAACCAGCTTC
>DJOI01000018.1:1719-10091 GCA_002439605.1 Candidatus Segatella mututuai
TATGCCAAGGAATTCTATAGTATTGCGGTTTCTCATCCAATTCCCAATCACGCCATTAGGGTCTTCACCATTCTTCTGCTTGGCAATGTCTGTGATGCAGATGTAATCTATTCCATCTTTATTGATAGCCTTGATAGTTTGATTCTTGACTATTATCTTTGCCATAATTCCTTAGTTTTTAGTTAGCACAAATCTGTGGCTGCATGTACTTTCCACAAGAAAAATTGATTTAGTTTTTATATTCATTTCATTTTTAGTTAAACGAATGCAAAGATAATAAAACTTTTGACAAATGGGCAATCTTGCTTGCGTTTTTATCATTATTTAGCAGGCTGTTCTATCTTCTCTTCAATGGTGTTGCCGATTTTTGACTTGCACGTAGGAATAGTTCCCCCAAAAAACAACAAAAACATATACAAAACAAGACAAGGAAAGTATGTTTTGTGGCATTTTGCACTAAAAACGCCTTCATATTATGCAAAAATATTGCCTTTTATGATAGAATGTCGCAATAAAACATTATTTTTGTAGGGTAAAATGCAATAAAAACATGAAGTTACAATGCCTATGTGTGCAATCGTACCCAACCAAACCTTACAGCGCTTCTCTGAAATTGCACGGATATTGTCTCCTGTGGATATGAAGGAACTTATCTCAGACGAGAAAGAACGTAGTGCTATTTCAAGGAGTTCAAGCAACGCTTGATAAGTGATGTTGTAACAGGGCAGATATGTGTGGCAGAGCCACAGAAAGGAGAAAAGCAATGAGCAAGGAAGAAAAAGACACAGCACTCTTCGTTGCATTCTGCATAGAAGAATACGGAGCGGCAAAAGGAATGGCTGGAGAACAAGTGCTTGAGCTGTTCTCAAAGTATGGCTTGGTGGACTATCTAAGCAAGTGCTACGATGTGCTTCATACCCAAGGTCGCCAATGGCTGATAGAAGAAATAGACGAGTTTATCGAGATCAGAAAAAACAAAGAAGCATGAAGATATATCACGGAAGTTCAGAAGTGGTGGAGGATCCTATGATACTTCAACCCAATCGCTTATTGGATTATGGCAAAGGATTTTACACCACAACTTCAGAACAACAAGCAAAGGAATGGGTAGAAAGACGCATGCTTGAAAAAATTGCCTCTGGTGGTTATGTTAATATATATGACTTCGACGACACAAGAATGCAGGAACTTAAATGTCTCATTTTTCCCGAACCATCTAAGGACTGGGCAGACTTTGTTATGGCTAACCGAACGCAAAAGGGCTTTACCCACGACTACGACATAGTGTATGGTCCAGTTGCAAACGATAAAGTATATTTGCAATTTGGACTGTATGAAAGTGGGGCAATCGGAGTTGAAACACTTCTCCGTGAACTCAAGACTTACAAATTGGTTGACCAATACCTGTTCCATACAGAAAAAGCATTGGCAGCACTACATTTCATTAAAGCAATTAAAATCGGGGGATAATATGTTCAAGATAAATCAAAGCAACCTTCACTTGCTTTTGCCAGGGAAAATCAGTTGGCTGGTGGAATACTTGCATGATGATTATGGCTTCACTCTGCAAGAGTGCCTCAACCGCATCTATCGTTCAAAGCTATACAAGAAGTTGTCTACAGAAAGCACCAAGTACTGGCACTTGGGACCAGTGGACTTATACAATGAGCTGAAGAAAGAATTTTAAATTGAAAGCGTATGCCAACAGACATATCAGAGAACTCCTTACCCCCCTACCTCTTCTTCAGCAGCACGTAGATGATGACGGGGGCGCCGAGGAGAGGAGTCACGGCACCGAGGGGGATGATGCCGTTCCGGGCAGGGAGGGTGCAGAGCCAGTTGCAGAGCAAGGCGATGACAGAACCCAGGAGCATCGTGCAAGGCAAGAGCCGGCGGTGGTCCTGGGAGCCGACGAAGAGGCGCGCCATGTGGGGCGTGGCCAACCCGATGAAGGCTATGGGGCCGCAGAAAGCCGTCACCGTGGCGGTGAGCACGCCTGTGACAAGGAGCAGGAGAAGGCGGAGCCTGCGTGTGTCGTAGCCTAAGTTGCCGGCGTACATCTCGCCCAGGAGCAAGGCGTTCAGGGGTTTCACGAGCGACAACGACACCAGGAGGGAAAGGCCGATCACGACGGCTGCCACGGGAACGACGCCGAACGAGACGTTGCCGAAGCTTCCCATTCCCCATACCATGTAGGATTTCACGCCCTCGCTCGTCGCAAAGAAATTGAGCAGCGTGATGGCGCTATTGGCCAGATAGCCTATCATCAAACCGATGATAAGCAGCATGGTGCTGCTGCGCACGACGGCGGAAAGAGCCGAGACGAGGACCGTAACCAGCAGAGCGCCCGCCAAAGCCGAGAGAAGCACCGCCGCATAGCCCGCCACGGTGAGCGAGCCTGCCGACAAGCTGCCGCCCCACCCCAGCATGACGACAGCCACCGCCAAGGCTGCCCCGCCATTGATGCCGAACACGTCGGGACCCGCCAAAGGATTGCGGAAGGTGGTCTGCAACAGAAGTCCACCGACAGACAGGGCCGCGCCTCCCAGCAAGGCCATGACGGCCTGGGGCAACCGCGACTGGATGACGATAAAGCGAAATGAATCCGAGATTCCATCCGCAGGAATCCCCGTAAGGACTGCCCAGACATCGGCGAGCGGAATGTCGACGCTCCCCATGGCAAGATTGAGCACGAAGAGCACAACCAGCAACAAGACGGACGATGCGAGGACGGCGATGGTTTGGGAATGCTTCATAAGAGAGTGTAGCTTTGAGTCGTTTTTCTTTTTGTCACGGCTGCAAAGTTACACTTTTTTTCCCAAACAAGCAAATGGAAGCATCAGAACTTGACGAACCTCACCCATCTCCACACCAAGGCGACGCCCGGCAAGACACAGGCCACAAGGTCTGCCAGCCCTGCCGCAGCCATCATGCCCGCATCGGCATGGGGCGTGGTGTAAGACTCGGTGGGAATCAACGCTCCCTGGAACAGTACGGTAAAAATAATAAAAATGACAAGCTCGCGCGTGGTTGCCTTGCCGTGGTAGTCGAAACTACTGTGTATGGTGTGGAAGATGCTTCTCACAGCCGTGGAAATATACTTCTGAATGCCAAACTCGGGCATTCTCCATCCCATGTTTCCCAACTCTGCGTGGGCGTTGCCCAGATTCAAGTTGGCCCGATTCATTGCCAGTTCCATAAGCCTAATCTTTTTAAATCATTTGTACTGCTGCAAAAGTACAAGAGCCGTGTTACGCCATGATGTAGAATGTGTTACATTTCTATGACATTTAACACAACCTGCCTTTTCCGGAAAAAAACAACCGATGCCAGGCGAATCGCCCGACATCGGTAAACCCAAAGCTAACTATTTATTATATTACAAGGCCTGTTGCGGCAAACCTTGCCTACAGGTTGACCTTGATACCTGCGTTGATCTTCACGCCATAGTACTCCACTTGCATGGTGCGGTTCTTCTCGCCCTGGTAGTAGCGCAGAGGCTGGTTGAGCAGGTTGTTGGCGTTGGCATAGACGGTGAACTTCTGCTTCTTGCCCCAAGTGTAGCTTGCGTTGAGGTCGAGGTAGTTCACCTTGTCGTAATAGCGGTCGAGCGCCCTGCTCGTGCTCATCTGGTCGATGAACGAAGAGGCGAAGTTGTAGGACAGTCGAAGGCTCACGCCGCTCTTCTCGAAGAAGAGAGAAGCGTTGGCTGTGTGCTCCGGCGAACCCGCCACCTTCACGTCGTCGTCGTCCTCTATGCCCAGGCGCTCGTTGAAGTTGTGCGTGGTGCTGTGGGTGTAGGTGTAGTTGCCATAGAAGCCCAGGCATCTCAGGGCGGGGGCGATGAAGCCGAAGTCGCGCTGGTAGGCCGCCTCTACTCCATACACGCGTGCGTCGTAGGCGTTGATGTTCTGCGAAACCTCAAACAGCTTTTCCGCATTCTCGCCGGTCAGTCCGAGGTCGCTGCCCAGGTATTTGTTGGAAGCCCACTCCACGTTCACGTTCTTGATGTCCTTGTAGAAGAGGCCGAGGCTCACAAGGCCCACGCTCTTGAAGTAGTGGTCGGCCGAGAGGTCGATATTGACGGCCCTGGCTGGCTTGGTGTTAGGATCGCCGATGGTAGCCTCCTCGTCGGCGATGTTGAAGGTCTTGTTGGCTATCAGCGCAGAGTACTTGGGACGGGAGATGGTCTTGGTGATGGACGCGCGCAAGCTTCCGTCGTCGGAGTACTTGTACTTGAGGAGCAAACTTGGCAGGAGGTCGGTGTAGTGGTTCTTGAAGTCGCCCGTCGGCTTCATCGTCGCATCGCCGTCCTCGGGAATGTCCACGTTGTAGCCGCTGGTCTTCAGGTCGGTGCGCTCCACACGCAGGCCAAGGGTGGCGGAGAGTCTCTTGCCCAGCTTCTGGTCGAAGCGCAGATAGCCCGCCGTGATTTGCTCGCGAATGTCGTAGTTGCCGGCTTCCTCCTCGTAGTTCTCCTTTCCCTCATACTTGCTGAAGTCGATGTCGCCGAGCGTGTTGATGGAGATGAACGGAGTGTTGGCGGGATACTGGTCGCTCACCATGAAGCCGTCGCGTATCTGGAGGCTCGTCTTGTCGCGCCAGTCTTTGCCGAGCACCTCTTCCGGGTCGTAGTCGTAGAACGACGTGTTGCGGGTCTTGTGCTTGTTGGTGTATTTGGCTCCAAACTTCAGCGTGTTGCCGTAAAGTCCCTTGGTGAGCGGCAGGGTGAAGTTGACGCGTCCCTTCCACTCGTTCTCCACGATGTCCTGGTTGGAGTTGTCGAGCTCGTCGAGAGTCCAATGGCTGTCGTCCAGGGCAGGAAGCTGCTTGCCATAGTATGGATGCTTGCCCCCCACGTCCTTGAAATCCTCGCCGAAATCGATGAAGTCGGTCTCCTTCTTGCCATATTTATAGGTATAGGAAGCATAACGCTCGTTGGGCCGCCCCTCGGTGGCACGCGAATAGCTTGCCGCCCAATCCATCTTCAGGCTGCCGAACAAGTGCTCGCCGTCGAGCGTGTAATCCATGGTCTGCTGCAACTCCAGGCGGGCGTTCTTATGGTCGGACGAGCCTGCCTTCGTCTGCATCACGACACTCTGCTTGGAAGCCTTGCTATTCAACTTCTTATAGCTGATGCGGTAACGGTTCTCCCAGTCGCTGCGACGGTTGTAGATGCCCTTGAAGGAAATGCGATGGAGAGGGTTGAACTTATAGTCCAACGCCAGGGAGTAGCTCTGGCGCTCGCGGGTCACGTAATACTGGCGCACCTGCGCTTCCTTCAGCTCCAACTGCTTGTCGTCGTTCTCCACGTATTCGAATTCGGCGTTGTCGGAACCCCCGGGAGCGTACTGGTAAGAGGCCGATGCCATGACGCCCAGCTTCTTGTTGAAGAAACGGTCGCCCCAGGTAGCTGCCAAGTCCCATTGCGGCTTGCCGCTCACCCAAGTGTAGCCGGAGCCCACGTTGAAGTTGAGCACCCGGTGGCTCGGCGTGTTCTTGGTCACGAGGTTGATTTCGCCGCCGATGGCGTCGCCGTCCATATCCGATGTCACCACCTTGTTGACCTCAATGGTCTGAATCATGTCGGCGGGGATGAGGTCGAGCTGCACGTTGCGGGTGCCGCCCTCGGCGGAAGGCATGCGGTTGCCGTTCACGGTAACGGAAGTCAGGTCGGCCGACGTGCCACGCACCTGTCCGAAGCGAGCCTCGCCCTGGTCGTACTGCACGTTGATGCCGTTGATGCGCTTCAGGGCGTCTCCGATGTTGGAGTCGGGGAACTTGCCCACCTGGTCGGCGCTCACCACGTTGGTCACGCCCATGTTCTCCTTCTGCATCTGCAAGGCCTTGCGCTGGCCGTAGAAAGCTCCGTTGACCACCACTTCCTTGAGCTCGTTGCCCTCGGCCAACGTGATGTTGCGCTCCACGTTCTTGCCTACAAGCTTGATGGTGTAAGTCTTCGGCGAATAACCCACGTAAGAAACCTTCACCCGATAGGTGCCGGGCTTCATGTTGGGCAGCACGTAAAAACCATTCACGTCGCTCGTCACTCCTGTATGCAAACCTTCCACCATGATGGTCGCTCCGGGCAAAGCCTGGTGCGTCGCATCCACAATACGACCGCTGATCACTCCACCCATCAAGGCGGTGCTTTCGGGTTCTGTCACGGCAAATGTCGTCGCACCTGTGGCTGTCAACATCATGGCCGAGATAAATACTTTCTTCTTTAGATTCATAAAATTATCTGTATAATAAAAACTATCTATCGTTTCTCTCTGTCATAAAAGCATCCCAACCTTGGGGCTATCGGGATTTCTTCGCTCTTCAACAGGACTCTTTACTTTTTTACCTTTAAAACGGTGTGGATGATCTTTCCGTCCTTGTCTATCATCGACATCCTCAGTTGCTTTTTATCCACGGAAAACACGGAGAAGCCGTCGGCAGAGCTGCAGAACACAGTACCATCGGTAGGCTTCACGGGGCGAGCCAACGAGGAAGAGGAATTGACCACGTAGTCGATGTCGTCGCCCTTTTTCTGAATGTGCTGGAAGTTGTGGATGTGGCCGCAGGCATAAATCGCCACATTATTATACTTATGGAGGATAGGCAACAGGCGTTTCTGCATGTCGAGCCGCTCGCTCTCCTTCTTGCCAGTCTGGGCATAGATGGGGTGATGGCCCACCACGACGACCCAGTCTTCCTTGGCGTTCCTCAAGGTTTCGTCGAGCCAAGAGAGCTGCGCCTGCACGTCCTGCCCACAGGCGTCAGGATATTTTGCCGTAGCCTTGCGATAAGAATCGATGAGCGGAGTGGTGTCAAGGAAGACCACGCGGACCGTGGTGCCCTTATGGTCGAACACCTTGGTGTAATACCTGGCTGGCATCATCCATCGGCGGCTTACCTTGCCATAGTCCATGAAAGCCTGCGTGTTGCCGCGATACTCATGGTTGCCACAAACAGGGAACCAGTCGAGCATCAGGTCGGGATGGGAGTAAACCCACTCGTAATTGGTGAGCCACAAAGGGTCTTGGGTAGAAGCCACGCCGTTGAAATGGTGGATGTCGCCCACGGCAAGCACGCACTCTGGGTCCACCACGCCAGCCATCTCGCCCATCAACTCGGCGATGGGTTTCTGGTCGTAATAGCCATTGCGGCCCATGTCGTTGGTCATGTAGAACGTGATTTCGCCTTTCAGTTTCTTCCATTCCGCAGCATTGGCTTTCCAATTCGCATTCCGGGGAATGGCTGTCGCCGCACTTTGCGAGCAAGTGGTTACCGCTGCGCTTTGAGCCTGTGCCGTCAAGCCGCCGCCCAACAATAATGTAGAAGCCAAGAACACAGCCGCCACTCTACTTTTCATCATAGCAACACCCATGCTACGCTTACCTAATCCTTTCTTTTCCATTACTTTTTTAGCTGTAAAAACTTATTAATCAATCGTTTCCAAAAAATATCATTCGATTTCCGGGTGCAAAAATACGGGCTTTATGTGTCAAAGGCGTTACAAGCCTTTGAAGAACAAAATAACGCTTGCTACAATATGGTTACAAACAAATGAAAGCAACAGGCAAAAACAAGCCCCAAGCATCCATCGCATGAGGCAGCATGAACGAGGAAACTCCCCCGTTCGTTTTAGGGAAAATCATACGCCACATTATGGTTTTCCCCTTGCCGCGCAGACGGAAACACACTATCTTTGCAACGAGTTAAAACAAAAAAGGAACTGCTTAACTCCTAAAGAAAAAAAATACAGTAATAACCCTTAAAAGAAAATTGGATTATGAAACGTACATTATTAATGATCGCAGCCGCTTGGATGATGATGACATCCATGAGCGCACAGAGACTGACAGACATCCAGGCCGAAGCCCGTTACATTACAGACAAGATGGTGGTGGAATTAGGATTGAGCAACGTACAGAGAAACAACATCCTGAACATCAACCTCACCTATCTGGACGGCATTCGCAGCTATCGCGACATAGACGCAAAAGGGTGGAAATACCGCAACCAGCAACTCAAGCGCATGCTCAACGACAAGCAATGGAAAAGGTACAAGGACTCCTACTACTTCTATCGACCCATCGGATGGAACAACAATGCCTACATACACCACATCTACGCTAAATATCCAAGGAACAACTGGTCGTACGACCGCCGGAACCCCAACGGAAACCATCGCTGCGACAAGGCGTACAAGCATCGCAAGCACGACGACAAGAAAAGCAAGCATGATAAAAATCGCAAGCACGACGACAAGCATTATGGCAAGCCCGGCAAGCGAGAGTTTGGCAACAACTCGCCCGAGGCAAGACATGGAAGGCAAGAAATGCGCAGAGGCATGAAGAACGGGGCAAGATAAGAGCATGAGG
>DJOI01000018.1:10145-27578 GCA_002439605.1 Candidatus Segatella mututuai
GAGGAAAGGGGCAAGATAAGAATTTCTATTTCGCCCCTTCGCCACCTTCTCGTCAATACCGCTCCAAGCGCACAGGACTGCCAAAGATGCCAGATGGCTTCAAAGAGTCGGTAGCCTGGTAAATCTGAGGTTGCGAATAGGTCGCCCGCTCAGACTCCGGCAGTCCTGCATCGCCAATCATTCGATTGGACAAGACATTGTCCACCAACAATTCAAATCTGTTAACACCCCGGCGGACAAACCTGGAGACATCCAATCTCCATGGCGAACACCACAGGATGCCTGCTTCACGCCCATTGGCCAGGACCCTCACATTGCCATTTACACGAGGCAAGCAAAGCATCCACTTGCCTTTTTTAGAGTTGCCGACTTTAAAATCGAAAGTGTAACGGCAACAGCCAGAATAATACTTAATCCGGTTGTTATCGCTCGTTGTCCAATCAAACAAAGAGTGGTTCTTCAGCTGTATGTTTTCTCTCTCGAAATACAAGTCGGCCCTCTCTACCTTCCATGTTTCTTGGGGCTTTTCGTCAAACTGGCGATAAGCCAAAGGCGCAATCGCTTCGTCTGTCAGAACAACAAATCCCGACTCATCGGGAGCAAGATGGAGAGGCAAGGTCATTTGCGTTCCGTCCGAGCCTGCAACGGCCATCCGCTCCCGCGAACCATCCAGAGGATTCCAGAAATAAGCATTCTTCCAATTCGCCCTCAGCCTCACCACGTCATGGTAAGCCTTGCCACTATGATTGGCTACAAAATAAAGATCGCCGTCCCGCAGCCTGCGATGGCTGAACCAAAGCATGCTCTTGGGGTGATGCTCGCTGTTGTCGGAAAGGTCGGGGACCGCGGGCAAACGAGTCGTCGCAGTATCGCCGGGTTCTGTGCTAACCTCCCAGGAATAGCCTTGGGGAACGACAGGCAATCTGCGGGCAAGCAACTTGGTGGGAGGAGTGCTGGGCAACTTGACGAGCATGTCGACGACAGGAAGCCCCTGCCGCATCATAGAGGCACAGCGAGCCTGGTAATCCCAGAATCCCTTGCTGCCCTGCCAAAGCGTATTGTTGCGGTTCAGGCAATAACGGCGGCCTCCACCCGTGCTGCCTGGAACAAGGCCCACCCAAGGCTGATAGGCAGAGGCACACACCACGAACTCGTTGATGTGGCAGGAGTAGGCATAATCGGCCAAAGGCTTCACATCGGCAAGAGTCTCCGAAAACTTCATGTCGGTAAAAGCCTCGGCCGAGGCTATGGGCTTGCCATATCTATGAGCTGCCGAGGCTCCTTCCTTGATGTCGTAACTGCCATCCTTGTCTCTTGCCCAAAATTCCGCCTGCGGCTTGTCCACCATTCCCTTTGCCTTGAAGTTATCCGCCACAAGGCTCAGACCGTTGCCCATGGCCTGTGCCGTAAAGGTAACGCCATGGGCGTGGCAAAGACGCTGTATGGTGGCCAAATATCGTTGACAAACCAAATCTGCTATCGTCTGCCTGACATCTGCCAGCACGCTATCGGTCTTCTCGCCCGACTCCACCACATAGCCCACCATCGCAGGAAGCCATCTTCGCAAATCGTAGCCACGAAGGCGACGGAACTCTCCGACAAAGTCCTGAGTCCAGTTTTGCGAACCTGCCTCGTGGCTGTCCATCGTCACGCCCACGGGCTTCAGACCTATGGCTGAAAGTGTGTCAAGGATGGGCTGAGTGTAGCTGCTCCAATGTTTCAGCACACCACGAGGCGACAGCTTGTCAGCCTCCAAGCCCAAGAGGTTCTTGCGTCCATGCTTCGATTTTCCGCCCGTCGTCTCCGCGGCAATACGGAGTATCATCCAGCAACCTTTGGGAACTTTCCATTCCAGCACGTCCCCCTTCAACTTGTCCGTGACATCAAGAATATCCTTTTGGGCAATGGCATTCCCATGATAAAGAGAAAAATCCAAGGGACCGACGAACTCAGAGCGAAGCCCCGCCCGCTCTTCCCATCCCGTGAGCCTGGGCACGGGCGAAAGTTCTACCTCGCGCAGAAATGTGGCAGAATCCTTACGGCGCAACAAGGCCGCATCGGTAATGCGAGTCCTGAAATACCTGGCCTTCACAGGAGCAAAGGCCACCGTCTGCCCTGTATAGGAAGGAGACCCATAAACGGGTGGGAGCCCACAGATTTTCTTCCAGCTCACGCTGTCGTCGGAAGCCTCCAATACGCCTACATCGGGACGCTCGACAAACATCACGCCATCAAGATCAACAGGCGTGTTCATCGCTCCATTGCGCGACTTGCCTGAAGAATGGGTTTTATAAGTGATCGAACGTACGGCATCAAGTTGTTTGTCATCCAGCCTGATGGCATAAACCGCCACATCGTAAGCATCCCTGTCGGCAGAGGCAGAAGGCAAACTGATGCTCTCACGTCTTGCGTCCACGCCTTTGACAATCAGCTGCTTGCTCACCAACCGCTGCATGGACTCTTTTTTATCTATCCATCTTCCACCCAACACATAACCATTGGAGATATTGATCTCGAAGCTCAAACCTATGCGACGAGCCTCTTGGGCGGCAAACTTCAACATCTCCCACCATTGGGGACTCATGGCGTCGAAAGCCTTGGCCGAAGGCTTATGCACCTGGTCATAATACACCACGCCACCTACACCAGCCCGCTTGAAGGCTTCCAAGTCGGCAGTTATTCCCTCTCGGGTTGTCTCGGTTTCACCATGAAACCACCACACCTTGGTTCTACAAGAATCCTGTGGCGTATGGAAGACTCGCCAAGCCTGGGCTACGGTAGGCAAACAAGTCTTTGGCTTTTGCGCCAAAACTCCCGAAGCCATCATGATGGAAGCTGCTGCCATATGATACCATCGCATCCTCACATGTGTCATAGTTCTGTCGTTTAGCCCACGTTTTTCTCTCTTTCCTTCATGATCACAGCCATGTTCTCACTCGCCCACCCTATCAGGTTGTTCAATATCGGAATCAGGGTTTCGGTTTGCTGAGTCAGCGAATATTCCACCCTTGGCGGCACTTCCGCATAAACCTTGCGCCTCACGTAGCCGTCCGTCTCCAAGGTCTTGAGAGTACTGGTAAGCATCTTTTGCGAAATATCGGGTATGAGCTTACGCAAGGCATTGAAGCGGACAGGGCCTTCCTTGTGAGTGTTCAACATATAAATAACCAGCAACGACCATTTGTCGCAAATGCGCGACAACACATTGCGCACAGGACAGTCTTGAAAATACATTTCTTTGAGCATTCTTGACATAATATCGACTTTCTTAATTCTTGTTTGTTGCTTTTATATACTACAATAGGCTACAAAAGTAGCCAATATTCCACAAGAAACCAACACACCTAAGTTAATCTTGGTTAACGAACGGCTCTTATTTTCCTCATTCCTCCGCAATAGTCACCTCCAAGTAACTATCTCACCTTTTTGTGCCTTCTTGCAGAAACAGATTTTTAGCAGTATCTTTGCATCACAAATCACAAATCATATATATATAATATCATTAACAACATAAATACCATATCCTCAACACACGGACTCACACACAAAGAAAGTCCCACAGCAGGAAGCCTTTCGACCTTGCTGTGGGACTTATTTTTTCTTAAAACTTATAGTGCAAAATTTACTCTATGCCGAACAAAGCCTTCAAGCCGCTGTCTACACCCGAGAAGCCCATGAAGGCAAGACTCAGGAGAGACGCGGTTACCAAGACGATGGCGATGCCTTGCATGCCCTTGGGAATGCGAACCAAGGCCTGCTGCTCGCGGATGCCGGCAAAGACGATGAGTGCCAAGGCAAAGCCAAGAGCCGTAGAGAAGGCGTAAACCACACTCTGAAGCAAGTTAAAATCCTTCTGGATGACCAAGATGGCCACGCCAAGCACGGCACAGTTGGTTGTTATCAAGGGAAGGAAGATGCCCAAAGCTTGATAAAGAGCGGGCGAAACCTTCTTGAGGATGATTTCTACCATCTGAACCAACGCCGCGATGACAAGGATGAACGAAAGGGTCTGAAGATACTGCAACCCGAATGCGTCGAGCACGTACTTCTGAACACACCAGGTGATAATCGTTGCCAAAGTCAGCACGAAGGCTATGGCTCCACCCATACCGATGGCTGTATCAATCTTCTTCGACACACCCAGGAATGGGCAGATACCGAGGAACTGCGACAAAACGATATTGTTGACGAATATCGCAGAGATAAATATCAATAAATATTCCATATAATTATTCCTCCTTATTTCTTTACCTTATTAAATATAGCGATGATGTAACCCAAGGTGAGGAAGGCTCCTGGAGGCAAGATGAACACCAAGATGTTGGTGGTCTCCGGCAAAAGGGTTATTCCGAAGAGACTGCCCGCGCCGAGAAGCTCGCGCGCACAACCAAGAATGGTGAGACCAAGGGTGAAGCCCAAGCCTACACCAATGCCATCGAACAAACTTGCCACAGGCGAGTTCTTGGCTGCGAAACTCTCCGCACGCCCCAAGATGATACAGTTTACCACAATCAGAGGAATGTAGATGCCCAAAGCCTGGTTGATGCTGTCGGGAGCATAGGCGCTCATAAACATCTGCAGGATGGTTACGAAGGCAGCTATCACAACTATGAATACTGGGATGCGAACCATGTCGGGAGTAATCTTCTTGATACATGAAATCACAAAATTGGTACAAATAAGTACTGCCATGGTTGCCAATCCCATAGAGAGACCATTGATGGCGCTGGTAGTGGTTGCCAAGGTCGGGCACATACCTAAGAGCAACACGAAAGTCGGGTTCTCCTTGATAAGGCCATTCACTAAAATCTTAATATTACTCATAGTGGCTTATCCTTTCTTTACTTTTGTGGCACCGCTCTGGCTGTCTACGCCCTTCTGGGTATAGGCTGAGTATGCCTGGTTAATAGCCTTGAGGAAGGCACGACTGGTAATGGTGGATGCTGTGATGGCATCAACTGCATTTCCTGTTTTGTCGTCCTTGCTCACGTGCAGGTCGCCATCCTTTGGTGTCTTGCCAATGATGCTACCTTTTCCGTCCTTCTGGAACCAAGTGCTGGCCTTGGCGCCAAGGCCTGGTGTCTCGGAGTGCTGAAGAATGGTATAACCCAAGATCTTACCCTCTTTGTCGAAACCTACCAACACCTTCAGGTCGCCACCAAAGCCACCTGTGGTACTCTCTACTGCTGCTCCGAGAGAGTTGCCGCTCTTGTCCGAGCAAGCATGAATAACGAAGGTAGCGGGCTTGCCACCAATGGTCTGATGCACCTCCTCGGGGGCTGCCACCTGCAAGTCTTCCGTGCCCATCACGCTCTTGATTCCAGCTGCCAAAGACTGCTCTGCCTTCTTGGCGATAGGGCCTGCGGTAATGTGGTTCACATAAGCGAGTACCGCACCTACAACAAGTGCCACACCCACCAACACGAGAACCATGTTCTTTAATGATGATTCTAATTTCTGCATGTCTTTTCCTCCTTACTTCTTTGCTGGCTTCTCACCGAAGCGCTTGGGTTTAACATATGTGTTAATAAGAGGTGTAAACGCATTCATGATGAGAATCGCGAACGACATACCTTCCGGATAGCTTCCCCAGTTACGGATGACGACTGTCAGCAAGCCTATGCATACACCATAGATGAGCATTCCCTTGTGGGTCATGGGCGACGTGACGTAATCTGTAGCCATAAAGATAGCGCCCAGCATAAGGCCACCGCTGAGAATAACGGCAAATGGGTTGGCATATACAGGATTGGCCAAATGCATCAAACCGCTGAAGACAAACACCGTGGCGATGATGCTTACAGGAATGTGCCAGGTGATGACCTTCTTCCAGAGCATGTATGCAAAACCGAGCAAGAGGGCGAAGGCGCAAACCTCTCCTGTGGTACCGGCACCGAAGCCGTCGCCTGTGGCACCAAAGAGAAGGCTCAGAGAGTCTGGCAACTTCTCGAGTATAGAACTGTCACCTGTCTTAATGGCTGTCTTCATGATGGCCAAAGGCGTGGCGGCAGTCGTTGCGTCGGTATAGCTGAGCAATTGACCTGCCACAGGCCATGAAGTCATCTGTGCGGGGAAGCTGACGAGCAAGAAGCAACGACCCACCAAAGCTGGGTTGAAAGGATTGTTGCCCAAGCCACCAAAACTCATCTTGCCCACGCCGATAGCAAACAAGGCACCGATGATGACAATCCAAAGTGGAAGATTGCTGGGTAGGTTCATGCCGAGCAAGAGACCGGTGATGATGGCAGAACCATCGAGCAAATGGGTCTCGGTCTTGAGAATATATTTTGTTATAGCCCACTCAAAGAAAACGCAGGCGGCCACAGAGGCAAGCAGTACTACTGCCGAACCCAAGCCAAAGAAGTAGATGGAAGCCAAGATGGCGGGAACGAGAGCTATGATAACTCCATACATGTTCTTCTCCACCGACTCGTTGCCATGGGCATGTGGCGATAATGAAACAATTAATTTACTCATTTTTATTTGTGTTGGGAAGTTAACTATATATTACTTCTTTGCGTTACGAGCACGGATAATGCCCATCACGGCAGCCTTACCGCCGATAATATTGTCGAGGATAGGACGATGGGAAGGACAGGTGAACTGGCATGAGCCGCAGGCAATGCAAGAGGTTACATCCTCTGCCTCCAGGCGCTCATACTCCTTCATCACACTCAATGTGGCAAGCAAGTAAGGCTCCAACCCCATGGGACAAGCCTCCACACACTTGGCGCAACGGATGCATGGCTCTACCTTCTTGCGATGGGCATCGGCATCGGTGAGCACAGTAATAGAGTTGGTACCCTTAGTTACTGGCACGTCAAGGCTGATGACAGCCTTACCCATCATGGGACCACCTGCCAAGACCTTGTTGTCGCCCTCTGGCAAACCGCCACAAGCCTCTATCATCTGAGAGAACGGCGTACCCATACGAACGAGGAAGTTGCCTGGGTTCTTCACCTGTTTTCCCGTCACGGTAGTATAGCGTTCGAACAAAGGCTTGTTCTTCATAACAGCCTGATAAACAGCAAAGGCAGTACCTACATTCTGAACGATTGCTCCAACGTTGACAGGGATAGCTGGAGGAGCTGGAACCTGACGGTGAATAACGGCATCGACCAACTGTTTCTCGCCGCCTTGAGGATATTTCTTTGCCAACGGCACAATCTCGATACGAGAATCGGCTGCAGTCTTTTCCTCAAAGAGTTTGATGGCTGCAGGCTTGTTGTCCTCGATGCCAATATAACCCTTCTCTACCTTGGCAGCCTTCATCAAGAGGTTCAAACCTACAAGAATCTCATCGGCATGCTCCATCATAAGACGGTAATCGGCTGTAATATAAGGCTCGCACTCCACACCATTGATGATGACACACTCGGCCTTGGCACCTGGAGGAGGACACAACTTGATAAAGGTCGGGAAACCTGCGCCACCCATACCCGTAACACCTGCCACCTTGATACGGTTGACTATCTCTTCGGGAGTAAGCTCGGGGTGCGACTCCATCGTCTCCAACTTATCGGAACGGTCGATGCTCTCCTCCCATTCGTCACCCTCTACATTGATGATGATGCAAGGCTTGCGGTAACCGGTAGCGTCGACAGACTGGTCTACCTTGAAGACTGTTCCCGATACGGAACTGTAAATAGGAGCACTCACAAATCCACCTGCCTCAGCTATCAAGGTTCCTACCTTCACCTTGTCGCCCTTGGCGACAACTGGCTTTGCAGGAGCACCAATGTGCTGACCGAGCGGAAAGACGGCCTGCTTAGGAAGGGCAGCCACCTGGGTAGCCATCTCGGCTGTAATCTTATTCTCTTCTGGGTGGACTCCACCTATTCTAAATGTTCTCAATTTCATGCTTGTTCCTCCGTCTTTACTTCTGAAGTCTCAGCCTTGGGTGCAACAGGAGCTGCCGCAGGAGCCTCAACAGAAGCCGTCTCGGCCACTGGCTTTGCCTTCTTTACAGGAAAATTAACTTTCACGAGAGCACCTGTTGGGCACTCGCCAACACACTTGGTACACATGCGACACTTGTTGAAGTCGACATAAGCCACATTGTTCTCTACAGTAATAGCATCGAACTTGCAGACTTTCTGACACTTACCGCATCCTATGCAAGCTACGCTACAAGCCTTCTTGGCCACAGCCCCCTTGTCATGGTTTACGCAACGAACGTACACACGGCGACCCTTAGGGCCTTTCTTGCGAAGCTCAATGATGTGGCGTGGACAAGCTTTGGCACAACCGCCACAACCAGTACACTTCTCCTCATCCACCTCAGGAAGCCCTGTTTCGGAATTGATGGAGATGGCGTCAAACTGGCAAGCTGCCACACAGTCGCCACAGCCCAAACAGCCGAAGCCACAACCTGTCTCGCCAGCCCCACAAGAGTTCATGGCTGCACAGGTATGCAAACCATCATACTCGGCGATGCGAGGACGATGCTCGCAAGAGCCATTACAACGCACTACAGCCACCTTGGGATCGGTGTTGGCCACAGCGATGCCCAAAAGATCGGCAACCTTGCCCATCACGTCGGCACCACCTACAGGACACATCAGTCCTTCGATGCTGCCGCCATCAGCTCCCTTGACCAAAGCTGCCGCCATACCGGAACATCCGGCAAAGCCGCAACCGCCGCAATTGGCACCAGGCAAGATTTCGCCTACCTGACCTAACCGAGGGTCTTCTTCGATGGCAAACTTCTTGGAAACTACATAGAGAACCAATGCGGCAATAAGCGCAATGGCACCGAGCACCAAGACTGCAATCATAATAAAGTTCATAATTTTTGTATTTGTTTTAGTTATTGATATTATTACTTCTTCATCGACCCACCTGGGTTGGCTTCTCTATGGAGAAGCTGAGCCTGCTCTTCAGCTTGCCTCGCAGAAGATACAGACATACATAATAAGGTACAAGGACACCCAAAGAAGAAAGGGCAGCCATGCCCTCCGAGCCCGAAGTCTTCAGCACACACACCAAGGCAAAAACCATCAAGACCAGAGGCAGAAGATAGCCATACCAACTGGCACGAAGCCCCACACTGGCATCGGCTACAACCGTAACCGAGTCGCCCACATGATATAGAGAGGGTTCTGATGTGGTTACTTCCACCAACTTTTCCTTGGTTTCGGAGGCATTACAGTGGGAAGCCACCTTACAAGCACTACAAGCCGATGACTGGAGGATGCGCACACGTATAATAGATGTGCCATCGATGCCATCGACTACACCGGAATGTCTTATCTTATTGCTCATGTAGTAATTCTTGTTCTTACTTCATTTGTCAAGCCTGCTTGACTTGCTGTTTTGCCAAGTCGAGTTTGCAAAGTTATTTCACATGCAAAGATAATACATTATTTATAATTGACAAACAAAAATAAGATATTTCCCCAAAAAAGAAACGAAAACGTTTTCTTAATTGCACTTATATGCCTGCAAAATGTATATATTGTTTATTCATACGTCAAATGCCTGAAAATGATTTTCCAACTGGGAAAAAATATCTTCCTAACTGGGAAAAAATATCTTCCTAACTGGGAAAAAATATCTTCCTAACTGGGGAGAACTTAAAACACCTATCTCATCATGACTGCTAAAATTTTCTGAACTTCAGACGAAGGGTCTTGGAGCGAAGAATCATCTTGCTTCCACTCAATGCCTCTTTGGCAAAATGCTCTTCCAGCTCGTTGACACCATAATAGCGCAAAGGCTCGACATTGTCAACAGGAATGTCTCCCCCATTCTCGCCACCATCTTGATGCCCATTGTTCTTGTAAGCCTTGCCCAAGAAAAGGCTGTCGCCAGTCTGCTCGAAGCGAAAAAAATACCCAGAAGTACCCTCACGATCAATATCACACACGCTGATGAGACGATGTTCTATGCCCCAGAAGAAACGACGATTAGAATAATCGCCCGTTTTTCCTGTAGCCAAAGTATCGATGCTCTCAAGATGCCAAAAACCATCAAGATCGCCATTGCCGCTTGTCTCAAGGGTACACGATGAGAGCGAGCCCAAAGCCATCAGCAGTCCTGCCACTACGGCCAATCCAAGGGTTGCGACAGGGTGCTGTCGCTTCACACCCAACTTTATTTTTCGGTTTTGCTTTATCATTGTCATGTCGTTGTTTTTGTCCTTGCGTTACTTTTTCTTTTTACCAAAATCCAAGATGCCAGACTTTCCCACTGTGAGTTGGAAGCCTGCATTATGCCCCAACATTTGGTTGCTGCCAAAGTCCATTGCATAACCGCCCTTAGCATGCCAGCCACGAGCAAAGCGATAGTCGGCCTCGACAAGGAAACTCACATTGTGATGGGGCTTGGTAAAGGGGTCTTGATAGGTTCCCCAACCCTTCTGGTAAGTGGCCAACACACGATAGCCCAAGCGGGAAGTTGGCTGACCGTCGAAACCAAGATGGAAAGCCACGAAACGGTTGTCGTGCACGTAAAGGTCGCCTTTCTCATTGTAGATGGGCGAACGATAGAGCGGATTGCCAATCACCTGCCCCCAATGCTGCCAGCCAGGATAGTTCCCGTGGTTATAATAGTTGTCCATACCTGCCAAATGGTCGGGTATGTTCATTGTATGGTCGTGATAGCAAGGGCCGCTCTGATACTTGGTATAGAGATACTCGAACACCACATTACGAAGCCATCGCCCATAAGGAAGATTCAGTTCGGCACCAAGCATAATGTCCTTCAGCTTATACATGTAGAATCTGCTTTTCTTGCGAGCTTGCCATTCGTCACCCTCTCCGTAACCATCGTAGTCGAGGAAAAGCATCTGACTGTGGTCCTCGAAGAAATGATCGGCATAGATGCCGATACGCCAAGTATCTGCTTTGTAGTTGAAACGCATCAGCCAACTTCCCAAATGGTTTCCCTCCACATTAGGATAGGCGGCACCATCAGTGGCATCGGCTCCACTGGGCACAAAGGCATGAAGAAAATCCTTGAAGCCCTTGCCTGTAGGAATCTGAACCATCTCGCCATTGGCATTACGCTTATAAACATTGCCTCCGAACTCGGCTGCCATCTCCAAGCCTATCTCAAGGCTCCAAGGACAGAAACGCTCTTCATTACCAATACGCAGGAAACCAGCCTTGCTGTGATAGAGCACATGCTCGGCATACTTGCTGCGACGCTGCGTAAAGTCCTTCTGCCAATTGTCGTCGGTCATCATGCCAAAAGCAACATGCCCTTTCAGCTGCAGCCAGCGTCCGAAGCCTGGAATAGTCCAGTACTCTGGCAAAGCCAGGCGAACCTGTGGCACAGGACGCGCATTGATACCCAAAGTCTGGCTGCCGCTGCTCAATGTCTGGTTCTTCAGTTCCATGGGATATTCCTTGGCTCCCACGCTCAGTACTCCATGTAGCCAACGAGCCTCGACAAAGGCTTGCTGCACCACGACATGACTGGTATAATGAAGCGGAACTGCCACATCTGCGCCATAGCCTATTCCCCATCGGCGCGCCGAGTCGAGAGCTAAGGTGCGAATAAGACTGCCTCGCAGATAGCCGTTGGTGGGCGAAAGCGAAGAAAGACCATACTTGTTGGCATTGAGCCACAATGGGGTCTTGCCATGCGAGAAAGAAGCCTGCATCTCTACATCATAGCGGACATCTTTGCCAAGGTCGAGTTTTCCTGCCTCTGCACCATCTTGCCAAGCATACTGTGCCTGAGCCGAAAAAGGCAGCAACATCGTCGTTATCACCAATATAATAATAAGGTTTGTTTTGTTCATCTTCTCAAAATATATAACATCGGGTAAAGATTAATTGCGTTGCAAAAATAGGAAAAAGTTTACTTACAGCCAAGCAAAAAGTAAGTTTTCATGGATTTAAGCCCATTTTTTATGCAGAAAGACTGTGGTTTAGGGAATTTCCCCTGCCCATTTAGGGAAAATCCTTTTCACCGACCAGGGTTTTGACCTATCTTTGCAACACAAAACAAAAGAAACAAGAATAACAACTCTTTAAAACAATACGATTATGAAGAAGTTTATATTAGCTATGGTGACACTGTTCACTATGACAGTTTCTACCGCATCGGCCATGGGCTACGAGCAGGCTCGCCAGCAGGCGCTCTTCCTGACCGACAAGATGGCATACGAGTTGAACCTGACCGACGACCAATATGAGGCTGCATACGAGGTGAACATGGACTACCTCATGGGAGTAAACACCTACGACGACCTGTATGGAGCATATTGGAGACAGCGCAATACCGACTTGAGCTACATCCTCCTCGATTGGCAGTACAGAGCTTTCCTGAATGCCACATATTTCTATCGCCCTCTCTACTGGGACGGAGGTTACTGGCATTTCGGCATCTACGCAAGGTATCCTCGCCGAGACTACTACTTCTTCGGACGCCCCCATTTCTATGCTATATACAGAGGTGGACATAGTTGGCACATGAATGGAGGAAGAAGTTGGTACTGCGGACGTACTTATGGCAGGCCAAATCCCAATGGTGGGCCAAGAATTGGAATGAGAGACGGTTTCAACCGTGGTGACTACGGACGAGGACAGAGCTTCGGCAACATGACTCGCCAAAGCAGCACACGTGCGACGGTTACTCGTGAGCGTCCGACGAGAAACAACCGTTCGTTCGGCAACACCTCAAGAAACAACAATCGAATATTTGGAGGAAACTCGAGAAACAACAACCGCTCATTCGGAACGTCACCAGGCACTTCTAACCGAACCTTTGGAAATGGCACAAGAGACAACAACCGCTCTTTTGGAACTCCATCAAATACACCCAACCGCTCATTCGGAAATGGTTCAAGCAACCCAAGCCGTTCATTCGGAAGTGGATCTGGAAATTCTAACCGTTCTTTCGGCAACTCAAACAGAGGAGGTTCGTTTAGCAGCAACCGCGGAGGCTCGTCATCTAATCACGGTGGTGGCTCGTTCGGTGGACGTAGATAAACAGACATATCAAAACTAAACAAAATATATGCGAAATGCTTAAACAAAATTAGAGAGTTAAAGTAAAGAGAGGTATAACCACTATCGGAACACCTCTCTTTTTTCTTTTTCTGCTATTTTTTACTTCTGTTGCGCCTTTACTCAGGTCTATTTGGTCAACACAATCGTCTTAAACCAATCTTTCAAGACTCCTGCGTACTGGTCCTGAGAATCAGAAAGAAGAATAAGAACCTGGGAACCATCTGTCAACCGTGGGCCAAGACACATACCCTCATAGTTGGCAAAGGAACGCCCGAAAAGAGTAAGCTTGGTCGTCCACTGAATAAGCAAAGTCTTTCTAACATAAGGAACATCATCGTCTGCAAACGAAGCCGACATGGGGAAAGACTGTTCCTTGGCAGGATTGACAAGATAAAGCTTGCATTGACAAAAAGATCCTATCTTAGACTTAGGCACATACACCTCACGTTCCAACACGAGAAGTTGACCATCGGGAAGCACACTCAACTCGCTGACACCCATAGCATAAGTTTGAGGTTGCTTTCGTATTTCCGGTGCATCCATCTTGTAGGCATACGAAACTGCTATAGGATGCTTGACAGCACCGAACAAGGAAGAACGATCACTGTGCTCACTCCAATCGAAAGCGAAAAGACGCAACTTATTGGCCGCGCCATTCTGCCACGACGCAGCCTTACCGTCCTTGCACAATGTACTCTCAGAAACGCTCCATAGAAGATGGCGCACAGAATCATAGGCAAGCGACTCATAACCATAGTTGGAATAAAGATTTGAAGACAAACGAGTTTCCACCCAAACAAAGTCAGCTGATTTCTGCTTCTTAGCATCCATAGGCTCGCCTATACGAAATACACAACTGTCATTACCAACTCTCCCCACAGGATATTCGGCAAAACGAGACAAGCTCTCGCTGACTATCACAAGAGTGGAGTCGGACACTTTAGCTATCGCCTCGTGGTCTAAACCTCTTTCACGAACCGTCTGACAGAAGCCTAAGTTCTCGACTTGTTCCAATTCTCCTGTCTCTGGATTCAACTGTATGCGAAACTTAAAGTACAAGGCACTATCCGACTTATCACTGACCACCGCATAGATGTCATCATGCAAATGAGTGATGCCGCTATAGTTGCCTGCTGCCACCGTCTTGGGAAAAGCTTTCTGAGGATTCTCCCTCACTACACGCCATAAAGAAGACGAAGCCTCCGCTCCATAGATTTGAGCTATCGTCGCCAAAATCGAAAAAAGAGAAGCACACATCAGCACTCCTCTTTTATATATGTTATTTTTTGTCATTCTCAGATATACTATTTTTTACAATTAGTTCCTGTCATTTCTTACATGACGAATAAGTCAGCACAAAATCCATTGCAAGTTCAAAATCGACACATACCGTCTTACCACTCTTCAAGTTCTCTACCTCGCAAACCCAGTCGGCCATCGTATCAAATGGTTTTACCCGCATATCGTTGAAGAGGAGATTCTCTTCAGAGAACAACTTGAACACAGTTTCCTTGGCGCACCAATGCACCAACTTGGCATCTAAAGTTTCTGCACGTTCGTCCTTCCTTAGAAACTTAGACGCTATACGCTCTACCCTATTGCTCAGATACTCGATGTCTACAGCGACCTCTTGAGCTTTAGATAAGATAAGAGCCGCATAACCCTTTGTGTGGGAGATACTGACATGATAGCCTCTAAACAATGGTTTACCCGACTCGTTGTGGGTGAATTCGCCGGCATGAGACAACAATCCCTTGGAGGCTCCATTAACCCGAAGCATCTCATACATTAAGGCACGAATGGCAAGAAACTCCTGTTTCCTGCCAGCATTCTTGTATATTGTATTCAAATAGGAACGATAATTCAAAAGATGGGGATATTGACCGAACAACTGTTCTGGCAACTCATCCATTTGCCATAATCCCAAACTTACTCCTGGATAGACTTCCCGTATGTTTACTACAGCCATCTCTGTTCACTCCCTGGTTTTATACATCTTCTCCATGCTCGGAACTAACTGGATGCACTGTAACCTTGATTTTACTGATACGACGTTCCTCAATACCCATCACTTCAAAGGAATAGTTCTTGTAATCCAGTTTCTCGTGCATACTTGGAAAGTCACCCTTAATCTCCAACAACAAGCCAGCCAAAGTATCGGCATCACCCTCTACCTCGGCAAACTCATCGTCATCAATATTCAGTATGCGACAGAAATCCGTAAGCAGAGTCTTTCCCTCAAACACAAATGTATTGTAGTTCAATTTGGAGTAGAACTTTTCTTCCTCGTCATACTCGTCATTGATCTCACCTACAATCTCTTCCAGAATATCCTCGAGGGTCACAATGCCACTGGTACCACCAAACTCATCCACCACAATGGAAATATGCACCTTGTTCTCCTGGAACTCACGAAGCAAATCGTCTATCTTTTTGGTTTCTGGAACAAAATAAGGAGGACGTATCAAACTCTGCCAACGAAAATTGGCAGGTTTGCCCAAATGGGGCAACAAATCCTTGATATAAAGAATGCCACGGATATTGTCCGCATTGTCCTGATAAACGGGTATGCGACTATAATTGTTCTCCACAATGCACTTCAACACTTCGGTGTAAGTGCTCTGAATATCCAGGTCGACAATGTTCTGACGACTTGTCATCACCTCCTTGGCCGTCTCATCTCCAAAACGAATAATGCCTTGGAGCATACTCTGCTCGTTCTTGATTTCATCCTTGTCTGTAAGTTCCAAAGCCTGCTCCAACTCATCCACACTCAGCACATGATTTTCTTTCTTCATCACTTTCTCAGTAAGCATTCTACTCTTGAGCAGTATGCTTTCTATAGGCCAGAAAATTTTGCGGAAAAAGAGAATGGCATCCACACTGCGTCGACAGAAACGAAGAGGGGCTTGACGGCTATAAACCTTTGGCATGATTTCGCCAAAGAGCAACAAAAGGAAAGTGAGAAACACCGTCATAATCAAGAACTCAAGCCAATAAGCCTTTGGACCAAACTTGACGATGCTGACAAATATATTGCTCAACAACATGACTATCATGACGTTGACAAAGTTATTGGTTATCAAGATAGTTGCCAATGTACGCTCAGAGTCCTCACGCAACATCTGAATTTTCCTGTCACTCGAAGTCTTGTCCTCTTCCAGTTCGGCAACATCTGTAGGCGACAAACTGAAAAAAGCAATCTCGGAGCCACTGGCAAAGGCAGAAATAAATACCAAAGCTATCGCCAACAATCCAGCCAGCATAACACCTACGGTAGGCGACTGAATCGTGACATCGCTAAAGGCATCAGTTATGGTCGATATATCCAATGTTTATAGTATTTTTAAAAATTAAAAAGGTAAACTATCTGTATCCGAAGCAGTATCCTCGTCTGTTTTGGAACCGATGACATTTGGGGCCTATACCTCCGTATGAGAAGAAACAGACTTAGGAGTAAGCATCTCCATATTGTCGACATAAATTTCTGTCACAAAGCGGCGCTTGCCCTGCTTGTCGTCGTAAAAACGATAACGTATCTTTCCCTCCACATAGAGTTTATCTCCCTTGTGTACGTACTTCTCCACTATCTTGGCAAGACTGCGATAAAACACAAGATTATGCCATTCGGTACGATCGGGAATCTGTGTGCCATTGGGCAGTGTATAACCTTTCTCGGTCGTAGCTAAAGAAAGCTGAGCCACAGCCTGGTCGGCATCATAATAACGCACATCAGGCTCTTTCCCCACATTGCCTATCAACATCACCTTATTCATAAGCCTTTATATTTTATTTCCACATTCCTAAATAGCGAAAATGGAAGTTCTTTCCTTTTACAGATGGAAATTGACTGCGAGAATCCACACGCTCACGCAGATGCTCTATAATGCGATTGTAGCAATCCTGTCCTGACACTGCCTTGACATCGGCTACGAAATGAGTGTCACGGTATTCAAATTTTCCTGTAGCAGGAATCAATACCACACGCTTGAAGTCCAAACTGCCCTCATACCATCCTGGACGCTCCTCTAAAAGACGACTGAACACACTGTCGGTCATCTCTCGTGCTGCAGAAGCTGGACGAACTGCCTTTTTGTCCTTGAAATCCTGCATATTGGCAGCTGCCGTCTTGATAACGATAAAATAAACACGAGGACGCACCTTATAACGCTTAGGATAACAAACATCACTTGCCGCATATTCCCGAATATCAGCTTCTAAATCAGCATCAACAGTAATCTCTGGAATACTTTTCAAAAAGTCTATTGCTTGATCTGCATTTGATACGAAAACCTCTCTATCAAAATATCGTAAATATAAATTCATAAATTAAGTGTATTTTTCTGAAAAAAGAAAATAAAAAAGAGCGGAAAACGGGACTCGAACCCGCGACCCCGACCTTGGCAAGGTCGTGCTCTACCAACTGAGCTATTTCCGCAACAACAAAAATAAATGGTGAAGAGGAGGAGAC
>DJOI01000018.1:27665-31107 GCA_002439605.1 Candidatus Segatella mututuai
CGCGTCTACCAATTCCGCCACCCCTCCAACATTTCAAAATATTCCGAATACCGTGCCCAAGACAGGACTCGAACCTGCACGTTGTGAAACACACGCACCTGAAACGTGCGCGTCTACCAATTCCGCCACTTGGGCATAGAAGTTTCCCTCCTGTTTTGGTTTATTCAGAATGTCGAGCGGAAAACGGGACTCGAACCCGCGACCCCGACCTTGGCAAGGTCGTGCTCTACCAACTGAGCTATTTCCGCAGTAAAAATCCATTTGTCAGGAGCATTTCTCTAAATGCGGTTGCAAAGGTACGGTTTTTTCTGAAACTACAAAACTTTTTCGTTGTTTTTTTCAAAAGAAAGCGGCGTTTAGTTTATTTTATTTACAAAATATAATTCATAATGCTGTTTCTCGGTCAAAAACGGACAATCTTCCTACTACATTTTGAAGCTTACTTAATCCATCCTGTTTTTATAGTCTTCATATCCAAACTGACGTAATATTTCTATATCCCCACCAGGATGAACTATGCCTATGGCGGGATGAGAGATACCATTAAAGGTATTCGTTTTCACAGTAGTATAATGAAGCATATCCTCAAAAATCACATTCTCGCCAATCTCCAACTCATGGTCGAACTGCCAGTACCCCATAAAATCACCGCTCAAACAGCTATTGCCTCCCAATCTGTACACATGCTCGCCATCTGGGGCTCGCATCACATCGGCAACTTCTATCGTATGGGCATTTCTAACAGCTGGCATGTAGGGCATTTCCAAGCAGTCCGGCATATGGCAAGTAAAACTCACATTCAAAATGGCAGTACGGATGCCACCATTCTCCACTACATCGACCACCTGCGAGACCAAAACACCTGTTTGCCAACCAAAAGCACTACCAGGCTCCATAATTACCTTGAGCTGAGGATGGCGTCGATGAAAATCCTTTATTATATTAATAAGGTGTGATACATCGTAATCGGCACGGGTCATCAAGTGTCCACCACCAAAATTAATCCATTTCAATCGAGGAAACCAGTTGGCAAATTTTTCCTCAATATGAGCCAAAGTGCGTTCGAATACATCTGCGCCACTCTCGCAATGGCAATGGCAATGGAAACCTGCTATATCGCCTGGCAATTGAGCAGGCAACTTGTCAGCAGTGACACCAAAACGACTTCCTGGAGCACAGGGATTATAAAGCAATGTACCTACTTCGGAATATTCTGGATTGACTCGCAGACCACAACTGATCTCAGGATTCACCTCCCTCACCCTTTCATGATAACGCGCATACTGCGACAAGGAATTAAACGAAAGGTGGCTGGAACATCGGGCTATCTCGTCTATCTCGTAGCCGGTATAGGCGGGCGAATAGGTGTGAGCTTTGCTCCCGAACTCCTCGAAAGCCAACCTTGCCTCACTCAACGAGCTGGCTGTAGTAGCATGAATATATTCTCGAAATATTGGAAAAGTTTTCCATAAAGCATAAGCCTTGAAGGCAAGAATGATTTCCATGTCCGCACGGTCGGCTACACTTCGAATAAGAGACAAATTACTTCGCAGACGTTCTTCCTCCAATAGGTAAATAGGAACGTGAACTTCATTAAAATTAGCTAAATTTATGGTCATAACTTGATAAATATTAATTCTCGAGTGCAAAGATAGCTTTTTATCTCTTATAAAATTGCAAGTTATCATTTTTTTTAATACTTTTGCATCACAAAAGACACAGACGATGAAATTAGTAATAATGACAAAGTCCACATTCTTCGTGGAAGAAGACAAAATATTAGCCGCATTGTTCGATGAGGGTATGGACAACTTGCACCTGCTCAAACCAGACTCCTCCCCCATGTATTCCGAGCGATTACTCACCCTCTTGCCTGAAGATTATCGCCGCAAGATAGCAGTACACGAGCATTACTACTTGAAAGAAGAATACAATTTGGCAGGCATTCACATTGACGATCCTTTGGAATCGGTTCCATATGGATATAAGGGCAAATTCAGCCGTTCTTGCTCCGACTTGACGATGCTCAAGGAGATGAAAAAGAAATCAAACTACGTTTTTCTGAAGAATATATACGACTGTATAGAATTCAAGGACGAAAAATCCACATTCACTATACAGCAGCTCGAAACGGCTGCCGAAAAAGGGTTGATAGACAAGAAAGTATACGCCTTGGGAGGGATGAGTCTTGAGAATCTGCAAATAGCAAAACGTTTAGGGTTCGGAGGGGTCGTTATATGTGGTGACCTTTGGAATCGTTTCGACATCCACAACGAAAATGATTTCAAGGAACTCATAGGACATTTCGAAAAGCTTAGAAAGGCTATCAGTTGAAGAATAAATATTATCCACTATAACACAAGAAAAAAAGAAATGAGTGACAAAAACTCTTTTTTGGTATTCTCTGGTACAAACTCGAGATACCTTGCAGAAAAAATCTGCACAAGTTTAGGTTGCCCTCTCGGTAACTTGGTTGTTACCAAGTTCTCCGATGGCGAATTTGGAGTATCTTTTGAGGAATCTATCCGTGGACGAGATGTTTTCCTCGTACAGAGCACTTTCCCTAATTCAGACAATTTGATGGAACTGCTTCTGATGATAGATGCTGCCAAGCGTGCCTCCGCACACCACATCATCGCAGTCGTTCCATACTTCGGCTGGGCAAGACAGGACCGCAAAGACAAGCCTCGTGTCAGCATTGGAGCCAAGCTCGTTGCCGACTTGCTTAGCGTAGCAGGAATCGATCGTCTGATAACAATGGATCTCCACGCCGACCAGATTCAAGGTTTCTTCAATGTACCCGTCGACCACCTATATGCATCAGGCGTCATCCTCCCTTATCTTCAAAGCCTGCATCTTGAAGACGTGGTAATTGCTTCACCTGACGTTGGCGGTTCCAAGCGTGCCAACACATACGCCAAGTATTTGGGCTGCCCATTAGTTCTTTGCAACAAGACTCGTGCTCGTGCAAATGTAGTGGCAACCATGCAGATTATAGGTGATGTAAAAGACAAGAATGTGGTCATCATCGATGACATGGTTGATACAGCGGGAACAATAACAAAGGCAGCTGACATCATGAAAGAAGCCGGAGCGAAAACAGTTCGTGCCTGCGCTTCTCACTGCGTAATGAGTGGCCCAGCTTCTGAGCGCGTGCAAAACTCTGCACTCGAAGAGCTCGTCTTCACCGACTCCATCCCTTATACTAAGCGTTGCGACAAGGTGAAGCAGCTTACCATTGCCGACATGTTCGCTGAAACAATTCGCCGAGTAGAAGACAACGAAAGTATCTCTTCTCAGTATCTCGTATAAGAGCAATCAAGAAAACATCCATAAAAAAGCCTTCCTCGCTTACAAACGGTGAAGGCTTTTTTGTATGCTCGGGTATGCGCATACCAACAGAGAATCCCATGCTTCTCGTGTAACCATCTATTTCTCCATA
>DJOI01000042.1 GCA_002439605.1 Candidatus Segatella mututuai
CCATTTAATAACTTCTAATGGCTACAAAAATTGTTGATAACAGAGTAAATTTTGCCAGCGTTCATAATCCGTACCCATATCCGGATTTCCTCGATGTGCAGTTAAAGTCTTTTAGGGACTTCTTGCAGTTGGATACTCCGCCTGAGGAACGCAAGAATGACGGCTTGTATAAGGTGTTCTCAGAGAACTTCCCTATCACCGACACTCGTAATAATTTCGTTCTTGAGTTCTTGGATTACTATATAGACCCTCCTCGCTACACTATTGACGAGTGCTTGGAGCGTGGCCTTACGTATAGTGTACCTTTGAAGGCTAAGATGAAGCTTTACTGTACAGATCCAGACCATGAGGACTTTGGCACTTTCATCCAGGATGTGTTCTTGGGTACTATTCCTTATATGACGGAGAACGGCACTTTTGTAATCAATGGTGCCGAACGTGTTGTTGTGTCGCAGTTGCACCGTTCTCCAGGTGTGTTCTTCGGCCAGGGCGTTCATGCCAATGGCACTGTGCTTTATTCTGCGCGTATTATCCCGTTCAAGGGTAGCTGGATAGAGTTTGCCACTGATATTAACAATGTGATGTATGCTTACATCGACCGTAAGAAGAAGTTGCCTGTCACTACCTTGCTTCGCGCTATTGGTTATGAGCAGGATAAAGACATCCTCCAGATATTCGACCTTGCCGAAGAGGTTAAGGTGAATAAGAAGAATATGAAGGCTGCTATCGGTCGTAAGTTGGCGGCTCGTGTGTTGAAGAGTTGGAACGAGGACTTCGTGGATGAGGATACTGGCGAGGTGGTTTCTATTGAGCGTAACGAGGTAATCATGGACCGTGAGACGGAACTTACCGCCGATAATATTGATGAAATCTGTGAAAGTGGTGCTTCTACTGTGCTTTTGCACAAGGATGAGGAGGCCGCTAATAAGTTCTCCATCATCTTCAATACTTTGGCGAAGGATCCAAGTAACTCAGAGAAAGAAGCTGTTACTTATATCTATCGCCAGTTGCGTAATGCAGATCCTGCTGATGATGCAAGTGCTCGCGAAGTGTTCCAGAACCTTTTCTTCTCTGACAAGCGTTATGACTTGGGAGAGGTTGGCCGTTACAGAATAAATAAGAAATTGGGTCTCGGTACAGATATGGACGTTCGCGTTTTGACGAAGGATGATATCATCGAGATCATCAAATATTTGATTCAGCTGGTTAACTCTAACGCTACGGTTGACGATATAGACCACTTGTCCAACCGCCGTGTACGTACTGTCGGAGAGCAGCTGGCCAACCAGTTCTCTATCGGCTTGGCTCGTATGAGCCGTACCATCCGTGAGCGTATGAACGTCCGTGACAATGAGGTGTTTACCCCTACTGATTTGATTAATGCTAAGACCATATCAAGTGTTATCAACTCTTTCTTCGGTACCAACCCATTGTCTCAGTTCATGGACCAGACCAATCCATTGGCCGAGGTTACTCATAAGCGTCGTCTCTCGGCCTTGGGCCCTGGTGGTTTGTCACGTGAGCGTGCAGGTTTCGAGGTTCGTGACGTTCACTATACTCATTATGGTCGTCTTTGTCCTATTGAGAGTCCTGAAGGTCCTAACATCGGTTTGATTTCTTCTCTCTGTATGTATGCGAAGATCAACGACCTTGGTTTCATCGTGACTCCTTACCGAAAGGTGTCCGATGGTACGGTGGACATGGACAACAAGGATGTCGTATATCTTACAGCTGAGGACGAGGAGAACAAGATTATAGGCCAGGGAAATGCTCCATTGACAGAAAAGGGAACTTTCATACGTGACGTTGTAAAATGTCGTCAGGATGCTGATTATCCTGTTGTTGAGCCTTCCGAGGTTGACTTCGTCGACGTGTCCCCGCAGCAGATTGCTTCTGTGTCTGCTGGTCTAATTCCTTTCTTGGAGCATGATGATGGTCACCGTGCGCTGATGGGATGTAACATGATGCGTCAGGCTGTTCCTCTTCTTCACAATGATGCTCCTATTGTTGGCACAGGTTTGGAAAAGCAGGTTTGCGAGGATTCTCGCACCATGATTACTGCTGAGGGTGAGGGTGTTATAGAATATGTGGATGCTACTACCATTCGCATCCTTTACGACCGTACGGATGAAGAGGAATTCGTAAGCTTCGAGCCTGCTCTGAAAGAGTATCGCATTCCGAAGTTCCGTCGTACCAACCAGAATATGACCATCGACCTTCGTCCTATATGCAACAAGGGACAGCGCGTAAAGAAGGGCGATATCCTTACAGAGGGTTATGCTACCGAGAAAGGCGAGTTGGCATTGGGTCGCAACTTGCTCGTTGCCTACATCCCATGGAAAGGCTACAACTACGAGGATGCTGTCGTTATCTCGGAGCGTATGGTTCGTGAGGATATACTGACCTCTGTGCACGTAGACGAGTATTCTCTCGATGTTCGTGAAACCAAGCGCGGAATGGAGGAGTTCACCAGTGACATTCCCAATGTGAGCGAGGAAGCTACAAAGGATTTGGACGACAATGGTATTGTACGTGTTGGCGCTCGTATTGAACCTGGTGATATTATGATAGGTAAGATTTCTCCTAAGGGAGAGAGCGATCCTTCTCCAGAAGAAAAATTGCTCCGTGCCATCTTTGGCGACAAAGCAGGCGACGTGAAGGACTCTTCGTTGAAGGCCAACCCATCGCTCAGTGGTGTCGTTATCGATAAGAAACTCTTCTCTCGTGCCATCAAGACCCGTGAGTCGAAGAAGCAGGATAAGATTATCCTTGCCAAGATAGACGAAGAGTATGAGGCAAAGAATGCGGACTTGAAGGACATTCTTGTTGACAAGTTGCTCACTTTGACTGCGGACAAGGTTTCTCAAGGAGTGAAGGATTACACTGGTGCGGAAATCATCACCAAGGGCAGCAAGTTTACTACCGCAGCGTTGAAGAACCTCGAGTATGACGGTGTTCAATCTAACAACTGGACGGTGGATGAGCATACTAACGCCTTGATCCAGACCTTGATAATGAACTATATCCGCAAGTACAAGCTGTTGGATGCGGAATTGAAGCGTCGCAAGTTTGCCATTACCATAGGTGATGAACTTCCTTCAGGTATTCTACAGATGGCTAAGGTTTACATCGCCAAGAAGCGTAAGATTCAGGTAGGTGATAAGCTCGCTGGTCGCCATGGTAACAAGGGTATCGTTTCTAAGGTTGTACGTACAGAGGACATGCCATTTATGGAAGATGGTCGTCCTGTCGACATGGTATTGAACCCATTGGGTGTACCATCTCGTATGAACTTGGGACAGATTTTTGAGTGTATTCTGGGCGCTGCTGGTAAGAAGTTGGGTGTTAAGTTTGCTACTCCTATCTTCGACGGTGCCAAGTTGGAAGACCTCTCGGTATGGACAGACAAGGCTGGCTTGCCACGTTTCTGTTCTACTTACCTTTATGATGGTGAAACAGGTGAGCGTTTCGACCAACCTGCTACTGTCGGTATGACTTACTTCTTGAAGTTGGGTCACATGGTAGAGGATAAGATGCACGCTCGTTCTATCGGTCCTTACTCTCTTATCACACAGCAGCCGCTTGGTGGTAAGGCACAGTTTGGTGGTCAGCGATTTGGAGAGATGGAGGTTTGGGCCATCGAGGCATTTGGTGCAAGCCACGTACTGCAGGAGATCCTGACCATCAAGTCGGATGATGTCGTAGGTCGTAGCAAGGCATATGAAGCTATTGTTAAGGGTGACCCAATGCCAACTCCAGGTATTCCAGAGTCTCTTAACGTATTGCTCCATGAACTTCGTGGCTTGGGCTTGAGCATCAAGCTTGATTAATTTTGAGAACCCCTAATTAAGATATAGAAACATGGCTTTCAAAAAAGATACAAAGGTAAAGAATAATTTTACGAAGATTACCATCAGTCTTGCTTCTCCTGAAGAGATCCTGGAAAATTCGTATGGTGAGGTTACTAAGCCTGAAACCATTAATTATCGAACATATAAGCCCGAGCGTGACGGACTTTTCTGCGAACGCATCTTTGGTCCTACCAAGGACTATGAGTGTGCCTGCGGTAAGTACAAGCGTATTCGTTATAAGGGTATCGTCTGCGACCGGTGTGGTGTTGAGGTGACTGAGAAGAAGGTTCGTCGCGAGCGTTCTGGTCATATCGAACTTGTTGTGCCTGTGGCCCACATTTGGTATTTCCGTTCATTGCCTAATAAGATAGGCTATCTATTGGGTATGCCTACCAAGAAACTTGATGCTGTCATCTATTATGAGAAATATGTCGTAGTACAGCCCGGTGTGTTGGCTGGCAGAAAGGATGCTGATGGTTTGGAGATGAATGGCTCTCACACCCTCGATCTCCTTTCCGAGGATGAGTATATTGATATCATTGACAATCAACTGAGTCCGGAGAATGATCGTCTTCCTGATGATGATCCTAACAAGTTCATCGCGAAGATGGGTGCGGAGGCGATTTATCAGTTGCTGCAGAACTTGGATCTTGACTCTCTGTCATATGAGTTGCGCGACCGTGCCAGCAATGACTCGAGCCAGCAACGCAAGACCGAGGCTTTGAAGCGTCTTCAGGTCGTAGAGAGTTTCCGTGCCAGCAAGGGTGTCAACAAGCCTGAGTGGATGATTATGAAGATAATCCCTGTTACTCCTCCAGAGCTTCGTCCTTTGGTGCCATTGGACGGTGGTCGTTTTGCGACTTCCGACCTTAACGACCTATATCGTCGCGTTATCATCCGTAACAACCGTTTGAAGCGTTTGGTGGAAATCAAGGCTCCGGAGGTGATTCTTCGCAACGAGAAGCGTATGTTGCAAGAGGCTGTCGATAGTTTGTTCGACAACTCTCGCAAGAGTTCTGCTGTCAAGAGTGAGAGCAATCGTCCGTTGAAGTCTCTTTCTGATTCGTTGAAGGGTAAGCAGGGACGTTTCCGCCAGAACCTGCTGGGTAAGCGTGTTGACTATTCTGCCCGTTCGGTAATCGTTGTTGGTCCAGAGTTGAAGATGGGGGAGTGCGGTCTTCCTAAGCTGATGGCCGCCGAGCTTTACAAGCCGTTTATTATACGTAAGCTCATTGAGCGTGGCATTGTGAAGACTGTCAAGAGCGCCAAGAAGATCGTAGACCGTCGTGAGCCTGTGATTTGGGACATCCTCGAGAATGTGATGAAGGGGCATCCTGTTATGCTCAACCGTGCTCCTACGCTTCACCGTCTTGGTATCCAAGCTTTCCAACCTAAGATGATTGAGGGCAAGGCTATCCAGTTGCACCCATTGGCATGTACTGCGTTCAACGCCGACTTCGATGGCGACCAGATGGCTGTTCACCTTCCTTTGAGCAATGAGGCGGTACTCGAGGCACAGATTCTGATGCTTCAGAGCCACAATATCTTGAACCCAGCCAATGGTGCTCCTATCACCGTTCCTTCTCAGGACATGGTGCTTGGTCTCTATTATATCACCAAGATTCGTCCTGGTGCCAAGGGCGAGGGATTGACCTTCTATGGTCCGGAGGAAGCTCTGATAGCCCGCAATGAGGGACGTTGCGACTTGCACGCTCTGGTAAAGGTTATCGTCAACGACATTGTTGATGGTAAGTTGCAGAAGCGCATGGTCGAAACATCTGTTGGCCGTGTCATTGTCAACCAAATTATCCCTGAAAAAGTAGGCTACTTCAATGATGTTATCTCAAAGAAGACATTGCGTGGGCTTATTTCAGAGGTAATCAAGGCTGTCGGTATGGCAGATGCATGCAAGTTCCTCGATGGTATCAAGAACCTCGGTTATCGTATGGCTTATGTAGCCGGACTTTCGTTCAACCTTGGTGATATCATCATTCCGCCAGAGAAAGACGAAATCGTAGCCAAAGGTAATAAGGAGGTAGAGGAAATTACCAATAACTATAACATGGGCTTCATTACCGACAAGGAGCGTTACAATCAGGTAATCGACACCTGGACCCATGTCAACACCAATCTCGGTAATGTGTTGATGAAGGAAATGACCGAGGCCGACCAGGGATTCAACGCTGTATACATGATGCTTGACTCTGGAGCCCGTGGTTCGAAGGATCAGATCAAACAGTTGTCTGGTATGCGTGGTTTGATGGCCAAGCCTCAGAAAGCTGGTGCGGAAGGTGCTCAGATTATCGAGAACCCAATTCTGTCTAATTTCAAGGAGGGTATGTCTGTGTTGGAGTACTTTATTTCTTCACACGGAGCTCGTAAGGGTCTTGCCGATACCGCCATGAAGACTGCCGATGCAGGTTATTTGACACGTCGTCTCGTGGATGTATCACATGATGTGATTATTTCTGAAGAGGACTGCGGAACATTGCGTGGGTTGGTTTGCACAGCCTTGAAGAATGGTGACGAGGTGATTTCTACCTTGTATGAGCGTATTCTCGGTCGTGTGTCAGTGCACGATGTGATTCATCCTACGACAGGCGAGCTGATTGTGCGTGCCGGCGAGGAAATAACCGAGGTCAAGGCCAAGGCTATCGAGGATTCTCCTATCGAGAGCGTCGAGATTCGGTCGGTACTCACCTGCGAGAGCAAGAAGGGTGTCTGCATGAAGTGTTATGGCCGTAACTTGGCTACTGCCCGCATGGTACAGTTGGGGGAGGCTGTTGGCGTCATCGCAGCTCAGGCTATTGGTGAACCTGGAACTCAGCTTACTCTTCGTACATTCCACGCTGGTGGTATCGCTTCTAATGCGGCAGCTAATGCCAAGATAGAGGCTAAGAATAAGTCACGCATCGAATTCGATGAATTGAGCACAGTCCCATTTGTAGAAGAGGACGAGGAAGGCAATGACGTGAAGTGCGAGATGGTAGTGAGCCACTTGGCAGAAATCCGATTTGTCGATCCTAATACAAATATCGTTCTTTCAACTTTAAATGTACCTTACGGTTCTTCTCTCTACCATAAGGAGGGCGAGGTTGTAGATAAGGGTACTGTTATCGCCAAGTGGGATCCATTCAACGCCGTTATTGTGAGCCAGTATGCTGGTACCTTGAAGTTCAATGATGTTCAGGAGGGCGTTACTTATCGTGCTGAAACTGATGAGACAACAGGTCTTACCGAAAAGATTATCACCGATTCGAAGAACAAGACCATGGTTCCTTCTTGTGATGTTGTAGATGCCAACGGGCAGGTCTTGGGAACATACAACTTCCCTGTGGGTGGTCACGTAGCCGTGGAGGATGGTCAAACTATCAAGACTGGTGAGACCTTGGTGAAGATTCCGCGTGCCGTAGGTGGTGCTGGTGATATCACTGGTGGTCTTCCACGTGTAACTGAGTTGTTTGAAGCCCGTAACCCATCCAACCCTGCTGTCGTTTCCGAGATAGATGGAGAGGTTACTATGGGTAAGGTGAAGCGTGGCAACCGTGAGATTATTGTCACATCTAAGACAGGAGACCAGAAAAAGTATCTTGTCTCTCTGTCCAAGCAAATCCTTGTTCAGGAGCATGATGCAGTCCGTGCAGGTACGCCTCTCTCTGATGGTGTCGTAACTCCAGGCGATATCCTTGCCATTAAGGGTCCTACTGCCGTACAGGAATATATTGTTAATCAGGTTCAGGACGTTTATCGTTTGCAGGGTGTGGCTATTAACGACAAGCACTTTGAGATTATCGTTCGACAGATGATGCGTAAGGTTCGCATCGATGATCCTGGTGATACCACATTCCTGGAGCAGGAATTGGTAGACAAACTCGACTTTGCCGAGGAGAACGACCGAATCTGGGGAAAGAAGGTTGTCACCGATGCTGGTGACAGCGAGAATCTCAAACCTGGTCAGATAATCACAGCTCGCCGGCTGCGTGACGAGAACTCGGGTTTGAAACGTCGTGATATGAAGTTGGTTCAGGTTCGTGATGCTGTGGCTGCAACATCTACTCAGATACTCCAGGGTATCACCCGTGCCGCACTTGGTACTAAGAGCTTCATGAGTGCTGCTTCCTTCCAGGAGACAACCAAAGTCTTGAATGAGGCTGCCATCCGTGGTAAGGTGGACTACCTTGAGGGAATGAAGGAGAATGTAATCTGTGGCCATTTGATACCAGCAGGTACAGGTCTTCGCCAGTGGGAGAAGATTATCGTTGGCTCTAAGGAAGAATACGATCGCATCCAGGCCAATCGCAAGAATGTGATTGATTACTCAGATTCCAGTATTGGTGAATAATTGTTGACAATGGCAACATATTGATATCATTAAAGCCATAGATGAGCATTCATCTATGGCTTTTTTCTTCTTCCCTCGATGGGGTTATCGTTGCTTCCTTATTTTTAATGGATATCCGCAATCATCCAAATTGCAAAATATCAAGATGTTAAAGATAATTTATTTTAATCTCCGCCCCAGTTGTCTGTATTGTCATACCAGCTGCCGTCTGAGCTGTTGCCTGGGTCTTTGTCCTCGTTCACATCGAAATGGTCGGTGGTTTCTCCTGTGGTGGAATCTATGACAGAGGCTTGTGTAAAGCAAAGTTCATTTGCTATTGTTACTAACTTGATGTCTGGTTTCTTATACTGCTTTTTCATATATATGTTGTTTTTTTTTGTTGTGATAGTTACTTTTAGTTGATGTCTATATTTTTACGGGATGACGATTTTTCTTCCCTTTACAATGTAGATTCCGCTCGGCAGGCCTTCGATGGATGTGCCTTTGCGTACCATCTGTCCGTTCATGTTGTAGATGGCGTTGGTTGTGGGTTTGTAAGCCACAGTTTGCGCAAATGGGTCGTCGGCGATGATGTCATCTATGCCCGTGGTCGTACTTTCCTGTGTGCCGTCCAGCCAAAATGTAACATCCTTGGAAGGAGAAGTCTTGGTGGCATCTTGGTCGGTGAGGTCGGTGAGCCTGAACCAGCAGCGGAATGCTTTCAGACCATATTGCTTGGTGTCGGGCACTTTCCACAGGCTTCCGTTATTCATAAAATATGCACCGGAAAGGTCATCACGGCTTTCCTTGTTGTTGTTTACTTCGTCCGTGTAGAAGTATCCCTTGTTGTCCTTGGTGTAGTAGGTCTTCACCAAGGTGCCCTTGCATTCCATGTCTTCGTTTTCCGATTTCATGGTCGTGGTGGAGACTCCATGCTGGTCGATGTACTTTTTGAGGTCGTCCCTGTTCAGTGTGATGCTGGAGATGTCGTAATGATTTGCGGCTATGCTTACTATTCCTCCTGTGTATCGTGTCTCTCCATCCTGGTCGTTTGTTATGCCCTCGTTCTCGTCCAGCCAGTATTGGTTGCGCGATTTTCTTAAGCGTGGTGTTGTGTATTCACGGTTGTATCCAGCTTCTTTGGTAGGCTTGATGATGTAAGGGGTGAAGGCATGAAGCATGACGGTGCTGTCGTCTGAGGCTTCCACGCTCTTGAACTGCACGCTGTTGGCTGTGAGCTTGTACAGTCCAGCCAAGAGCACGTCGTCTCCGAAAGTGCGTTTCATCTGACCGTATGTTAGGTCAACAGGCAAGATAATGCTATTCCACTTGTTGAGCGTGAACTTGCGGTTGAGGTGGAGCACGGTGTTCTTATATTCATCAGATGTTTGTGTCAGGTAGCTCAGGTCGGGGTTGTCCTCGTCGAGCACAAGGTCTGGCTGTTCTGAGTCGCCGGCATAGAGCATACGGAAATTGTCGAAGGCCGTCCATTCGTTGGTTGGCGTGACGTTCTTGTCTCCATCAACCTCGATGCCGAACACAAGAGCATTTGTTCCTCCCAATGTCGTGAAGTCATCTTTAGTGACATGTATCATGACCTGATTTTCGTACTTGCCACTGTAGAATGCTTTTCCTGCCTCTAAGAGATTTGTAGGCCCGTTAGCTTCCAATGGGTTCAGGAGGGATGAGGAAAGAACTTTTTCGCCTCCGTAATAAAAGTTGAGAAAGTCAGAAACGAAGAGTTTCGCCAATCCATTTGTGTTACTGAATCCGTTGCATCTGATAATGAACCATCCTGGCTTTGTGATAGCTACGGTTTGTGCTAGTTTGATGTTGTGGCAGTTCTTGATATCTGCGCTAAAATACTTGCCATTCTCACAGAGGTATTTCTGGTCATTAGCCTTGTCGCCTTGATAGGACGTGTCTCCTGCGTATTTGTAGAATCCTTCTACTCCATAGCGTACGGCGTTGCTGTTTCCTCCTGTGGCAGCCCAATGTGCCAAATTTGTCTTGTCATAGTGGAAATTTGGATTTTGCAGCAGGAAGGTAGCTCCGATGGGTGTCGTCAAGTCGGAAGGAGATTTATCGAATAGCTCGTAATACTCTTTGACGGTTATCAGTTTCCATGTTTGGTAGTCTGTTTTCTCTGGAGAATCTGCCGTGGCCTCGCAGAGATTGCCTTCAGGGTCGTCGGGAATGGCGGTCAGGTATCTGTTGCCGTACGTCGAGATTTTATATACCTTGTTGGTCTTGGCGTCGTAGCCGTCGGCTTTCTCGAATTTCCAACCGAAGTTCCTGCTGTCGTCCGTTGGCTGGCAGTCGAGATATACGCCATTCTTCAAGGCATCGTTGTCTATGTATTGCACATAGCTGTCCTTGTTGTCTTTATTTGAAGCTTGAATATTTTGGTGGGTTCTGATGTTGTATGTACCAGAAGTCTTTGAGTTGTCGAAAATCCAAAGATATATGCCTGCTGTGCTCAGGCTGGCATGGCGGCCGTAAGAGCCCCCGATGTTGAAAAACTTCTGCCCCCCCATGTTGAAGAGCAAGAAAGTCTTGCTTCGAGCTGCATCGCTATTAGGGGTTTCACGGTTGGAGTTGTCCGTGTTGATGATGTCTGCGGGATCAGAACCAACCAAGTGATCGACATCTATGTCAATCTTGTCTTGTGCCATCGACTTACAAAAGGCAAGACCACAAAAGACTGCCATGGCCCACATCCTGAACTTGTGCCCACCTTTGTGGCGGCACTTCTTCTTTGAATAGTTTAATAGAGTCATACTACTTTTTTTACTTTTATTTTTTTTGTTATCCGATAATATTATCCTTTATGGACAGTGATAGTTATCCTTCTATGTATAAATAAGAGTGCTTCCTGTGTCCTCCTTTTTATATGCGTTGCAAAAGTAATACAATTCTATAAGCTGGGAACAAAAAACGACATAATTTAATAAAATTAGCATTTAATAACAAAAAACAGAATCCAAAGTCCCAACCAGTGAGTATGTTACTATCTCCGTTCCGTACTACGGAACGTCTGTTCCGAACTACGGAATGTACGTTCTGAACTTGCGAACGCCCGTTCCGTACTACGGAACGAAGATTTCTATTAGGCAAAGATACAATTTGCATGTGGCTCTGCCACCAAGAAATTGTTCATTAGGAAGTTCGATGCATTTCCTTCTGTAATTTGGATGATTGCGGATGTTCATTTTTCTTTTATTTTAATGGCCACATTTATTAAAAAGCCTCAAAAAGTTTGCTATCCTCAGATTTTTTCCGTAAGTTTGCATCTAAATTCGTATTTCGCCTTATAAACTTAAATAAATATGGAAGATAATAAAAAGAACAATCAAAATCAGTTCCAGATGGGAATTAATCCCGACGTGGCCGAGGGCATTTACTCAAATCTTGCCCTCATTACCCATTCCAGCTCCGATTTCATCTTGGATTTTGCATGCGCATTGCCGGGAATGCCACAGCCACAAATCAAGAGCCGTGTCATCATGGCTCCAGAACATGCCAAGCGCTTGTTGCAAGCTTTGCAGAGCAATATTTATAACTATGAGCAGACGTTTGGTAAAATAAAGATGCCTAATGAGCCCGAGCGTACTATCGCACCATTCAATATTCCAAAGGGTGAGGCATAGATTGAAAGGCGTGATGTTTTTTTAAAAAGGGGTTTTGGCGTGCATCTTGGTCGTACGGGAAAGATGTTGCTTTGGGGCTTGTTTCTTGGGCAGGTGTTTGCCTTAACTCCTTCGCATGTTCTACTTCTGAACTTAGGAAAGTTCAGCTCTTTTTTTATTCCAACTCTATCTTCCGAGGACGTAATCCGTTCGTCATGTGCATATATTTGCGCTTAAAAAATACAACGAAAGTTATATAAAGTTAAATATAGCTTTATTGAAAAAGTTTCCATTTTGATTAATTAGGTGTTTTACGAGAAAAGTCGTATCTTTGCACCCCGAAACTGGCCATAGATTGTTTGGCTTGTAATGGATTTGACAATAACAAAACAAAAATAATAAATTAAAAAGTAAAATTATGCCTACTATTTCACAATTGGTAAGAAAAGGCAGACGAGTTCTCGTAGACAAGAGCAAGTCACCAGCTTTGGACTCATGCCCTCAGCGTCGTGGTGTTTGCGTTCGTGTTTACACGACAACTCCAAAGAAGCCTAATTCGGCAATGCGTAAGGTTGCCCGTGTTCGTTTGACAAACTCTAAGGAGGTTAACTCTTACATCCCAGGAGAGGGCCACAACTTGCAGGAGCACTCAATCGTGTTGGTTCGTGGCGGTCGTGTTAAGGACCTCCCAGGTGTTCGCTATCACATCGTTCGTGGAACTCTTGATACCGCAGGTGTGGCAAACCGCACACAGCGTCGTTCCAAGTACGGAGCTAAGCGTCCAAAGGCCAAGAAGTAATCTTTGCCAACGCCGAAAATCCAGAAAGTTCACGATCGGAGAAGGTCGAGAACTGAGGAAAAAGAAATATTTTTTATTTAAAACGTTTTGCTGGAGAAGTGACAGGTTGAGTAAATACTCGGGTGCGAGTGTTGAAGTGACAAAGAACAGCCCCATGCAGAATTTAATTTTTTTCTTTAAAAATGAGAAAAGCAAAACCAAAGAAGAGAGTGATCCTTCCAGATCCAGTCTTCAACGACCAAAAGGTCTCTAAATTCGTGAATCATTTGATGTATGATGGTAAGAAAAATACATCTTATGAGATTTTCTACAATGCACTCGATACCGTTAAGGCAAAGATGGCTAACGAGGAGAAGTCTGCGCTTGAGATTTGGAAGCAGGCTCTCGACAACATCACTCCGCAGGTGGAGGTGAAGAGCCGTCGTATCGGTGGTGCTACTTTCCAGGTTCCTACTGAAATCCGTCCCGATCGCAAGGAGAGTATCTCTATGAAGAACCTTATCGCTTTCGCTCGCAAGCGTGGTGGTAAGACCATGGCAGACAAGTTGGCTGCTGAGATCATGGATGCTTACAACAACCAGGGCGGCGCATTCAAGCGTAAGGAAGATATGCATCGTATGGCTGAGGCTAACCGTGCATTTGCTCACTTTAGATTCTAATTTAATTAAATAGGTAAAAAGAAAATGGCAAATCGCGATTTACATTTGACACGTAATATCGGTATCATGGCTCACATCGATGCCGGTAAGACTACAACGTCTGAGCGTATCTTGTTCTACACAGGTAAGACTCACAAAATTGGTGAGGTGCATGATGGTGCTGCTACCATGGACTGGATGGCTCAGGAGCAGGAGCGTGGTATCACCATTACCTCTGCTGCGACAACTTGTAACTGGAATTATCTTGGCAAATCTTACAAGATTAACTTGATTGATACTCCGGGACACGTTGACTTTACTGCTGAGGTGGAGCGTTCGCTCCGTGTGCTTGATGGTGCTGTTGCTACATATTCTGCAGCTGATGGCGTACAGCCACAGTCTGAGACTGTATGGCGCCAGGCTGATAAGTACAATGTACCTCGTATTGGTTATGTAAACAAGATGGACCGTTCTGGCGCAGACTTCTTCGAGACTGTACAGCAGATGAAGGATATCTTGGGTGCTAATCCAATTGCTATTCAGATTCCTATTGGCGCAGAGGAGAACTTCAAGGGTGTAGTTGACCTCATCAAGATGAAGGCTATCCTTTGGCATGATGAGACTATGGGCGCTGAGTACGAAGTTGACGAAATTCCTGCAGACTTGGCGGACGAGGCAGCTGAGTGGCGCGATAAGTTGCTCGAGGGTGCTGCTAACTTCGACGATGAGGTGATGGAGCTTTATCTTGATGGTAAGGACATTCCTGAGGAGAAGATTCTTGCAGCCATCCGTAAGGGCTGTATCGCTATGGAGTGCTGTCCAATGTTGCTGGGCTCTTCTTATAAGAACAAGGGTGTCCAGCCATTGCTCGACTATGTTTGTGCGTTCTTGCCTTCACCAATGGATACTCCTAATATCGTTGGCACGAACCCAGATACTGAGGAAGAAGAGGATCGCAAGCCTTCGGAGGATGAGCCTACCGCAGCTCTTGCATTCAAGATCGCCACTGATCCATTCATGGGTCGCTTGGTGTTCTTCCGCGTTTATTCTGGCAAGGTCGTTGCTGGCTCTTATGTTTACAACCCACGTTCTCGCAAGCGTGAGCGCATCAGCCGTTTGTTCCAGATGAACTCTAAGCAGGAAATCCCTATGGAGTCTATCGACGCTGGTGATATCGGCGCAGGTGTAGGTTTCAAGGATATCCGTACAGGTGATACACTCTGCGATGAGGATCATCCTATTGTGTTGGAGTCTATGACATTCCCAGACACTGTGATCTCTATCGCAGTGGAGCCTAAGAGCCAGGCCGACATCGCCAAGATGGACAATGGTCTCGCTAAGTTGGCTGAGGAGGATCCAACCTTCACCGTTCGTACCGACGAGCAGAGTGGTCAGACCATTATCTCTGGTATGGGTGAGCTCCACTTGGATATCATCATCGACCGTCTGAAGCGTGAGTTCAAGGTGGAGTGTAACCAGGGTAAGCCTCAGGTTAACTACAAGGAGGCTATTACCAAGACAGCTCAGAGCCGTGAAACTTATAAGAAGCAGTCTGGTGGTCGTGGTAAGTTCGCTTGCATCGATGTTACCATTGGTCCTAAGGACGAGGATTACAAGGATGGCGATTTGCAGTTTATCAACGAGGTGAAGGGTGGTAACATTCCTAAGGAATTCATTCCATCTGTACAGAAGGGCTTCGCTGATTGTTTGTCTAACGGTGTACTTGGTGGCTTCCCAATGACTGGCTTGAAGGTAACTTTGACTGATGGTAGCTTCCACCCAGTTGACTCTGACCAGTTGTCGTTCGAGCTCGTTGCTCACCAAGCATTCAAGGTACTTTGCCCTAAAGCCGGTCCTGTTTTGATGGAGCCTATCATGAAGGTAGAGGTGGTTACTCCAGAGGAGAACATGGGTGATGTAATCGGTGACTTGAACAAGCGTCGTGGTCTTGTGCAGGGTATGGAAGAGGCTCGTAGCGGTGCTCGTATCGTGAAAGCCATGGTTCCATTGGCAGAGATGTTCGGTTATGTAACAGCTTTGCGTACCATCACTTCTGGTCGTGCTACAAGTTCAATGGAGTATGATCACCACGCACCACTTTCCGCAACTATTGCTAAACAGGTGTTGGAGGAAGTTAAGGGGCATGCAGAATTGCTCTAATAATGAAATAAAGGTAAGAAGAGGCGCTGTTTAGCGAATGACTCTTAAACAGCGTACCTCCTCTTCCATTAGACTATAAAATCATATTAATAACTTAATTTAAAAATGAGTCAGAAAATCAGAATTAAGCTGAAATCTTACGACCACCAGTTGGTTGACAAGTCAGCTGAGAAAATTGTGAAGGCTGTAAAGGCAACAGGTGCTATTGTTAGCGGGCCTATTCCATTGCCAACTCACAAGCGTATTTTTACTGTAAACCGCAGTACTTTCGTAAACAAGAAGTCTCGCGAGCAGTTCCAACTCTCAGATTTCAAGCGTCTCATCGACATCTATAGCTCGACAGCTAAGACCGTAGATGCATTGATGAAGCTTGAATTGCCAAGTGGTGTAGAAGTAGAAATCAAAGTCTAATTATCAAAAATTAAATTGAAATGCCAGGATTAATTGGAAGAAAAATCGGAATGACATCCGTTTTCAGTGCCGACGGTAAGAATATTCCGTGCACTGTTATCGAAGTAGGTCCTTGTGTTGTAACCCAGGTTAAGACCGTAGAGAAAGATGGTTACAAGGCTTATCAGTTAGGTTTCGGTGAGGCGAAGGAGAAACGTACTTCTCAGCCTATGATGGGAATCTTCAAGAAGGCAGGCACAACACCTAAGAAGCACTTGGCCGAGTTCAAGTTTGATGAGGAGTACAACCTCGGTGAC
>DJOI01000023.1 GCA_002439605.1 Candidatus Segatella mututuai
AGTTGACCACTTTTAGCATTATTGTTAATATGAGTTGACTCAGTTATTACTTATTTATAATTTACGTTGACTCTCTTAATTTTAGTCATACTTATAGTTGACTACTTATGACTATAGTCACAAATAAAGTTGCCCTTCATATCTCAGCAAAAAAAACATGTTGGGGGACAATCCTGAGCGTAGCTTTTTCATAAATTGCGTTTTTTAGTAGCGGTTTTACACTCATTATGGTCAATTTTAACATTAATATTTAGCGAAAAAAGCAAAGAGGGTAAAATTGTATAAGAATTCGACAAAATAATATCATATATTTTCGACAAAATAGAATATCTTTGCAACCATGAATGAGAAATCATTTCACAAACCAAAAAAATGAACAATTAGTATAAACCTTATTAAACCTATTAATTAAACAATTAAAGCTTATGAAAAAGTTATTTACTTTTATTGCATGTGCATTGTTTGCCATATCAGCTAGTGCTTACGAGCAGATTTCTACGTCCTTTGGGTCTTGGGGCGCAGGCTGTACAGTGGAGGGAAATACCTTGACGTTTACTGAAGCTTGGAAAGGTGCTGGTGTTGGCTTTGTGACAGGCGATGGAGAAACGGAACCTAAAAAGTGTACAGATATGTCTGATTATGACTATCTTTGGTTAACGTTCAGTGAGACAACTTGCGACTTTCAGTTGACTACTCAGTATACGTTAGGTTATAATCAGGACGTGACAGTAGGTTGTGTTGCGGGTTCTTTGGTCGCAGGTGTAAAACTCAATGAGAATTATAGCGATCAATTTGCTCAGTATTATATCCAATCAAAATCAGTGGGTAAGGTGGCCGTGACAGGTGCTTATGTAGGTACTGAAAAAGAGTATAAGGAGTTCTTGGATAAGAATAAGGTGCAGAAGAGTCCAGTCGACTTGACAGGTTGGGGCAAATGGGATCCTGCTATTGACATTGTTGAAAATGCCGATGGAACGATGTCTATAACATATCCTGATGCATGGAAGGGTGCTAACAAATGGTTTGGTGCAAAGGACTGCTCTGCTTTTGACTATGCTGTATTGGAAATTGCTGAACCTGTAGAGTTCCAAACTCAATTGTGGTTGCAGTACAATGAGTCGAAAGATGAAAATAATAGTGCAGAGGCATTCATTGAGCCAGGTGAAACTTCAGTAAAACTTGCTTTGGATGAGCGTAAGAACAAGGTGGATCAGATTGCAGTTCAGACAAGTACCACTGGTACAGTTACAATCAAAGCTATTTATTTCTGCACAAAGGATTATAATCCATCTACTGGCATTTCAAACGCAGTGGCAGCTCCTACTGCTAAGGTTTCTAAGATTTTCAACCTCGCAGGTCGGCAGGTTGATGCATCTTATAAGGGCGTAGTCATCAAGGGTGGTAAGAAGTACGTTCAGAAATAATAGAAAATAGAATGCGTCGTCAATCTATCTTGAAATTGGTATAGAGTTGGTAAATGTATAAAATTTAGGGGTGATAAGTTCTAACTATATGAATTTATCATCCTTTTTTGGGTTAAAGCAAATAAATGCTAATAATAGACAAAATAGTATTATATAGTAAAAGAAAATTGTATTAACTTTGTAATCGAAATATACAATCTATACAACCTGCTTGTCAAAAATGACAAAGACTATATGAAGCCGTTAAAGGAATAAACAACGATTATAACTAACAATAATTTACGTATGAAAAGAATAGTATTTGCTATCGCAGCTCTCTCCTTGAGTAGCCAGCTGTACGCCCAGAGCAAATTGACTGGTACCATTCTGGATGGTAGCATGAACAATGAACCTTTGATAGGCGCAAGCATCATTGTGGAAGGTACTGGCACGGGAGGAGTCTCCGACATGGACGGAAAATTTTCTATCATTCTGCCCAAAGGTAAAACTCGTATCAAGATTTCGAGTGTGGGCATGAAAACCCAAATGGTTAATGTGGCGGGTAAATCCTCTATTACTATTGTTATGCAGGAAGATTCCAAGTTGATGGATGAAGTGGTGGTAGTAGGTTACGGCACGATGAAGAAAAGTGACCTTAGTGGTGCTTTGAGCTCTTTGAAGGGGGAGGACTTGATGAAAGGTGGTGCACTTGACTTGGCTCACGGTATGCAGGGTAAGGTGGCAGGTGTGCAGATCAATCAGAGTGATGGTGCTCCTGGTGGCGGTATGAGTATCGTGGTACGTGGCGCCAACTCTTTCTCAACTTCTTCTCAGCCTCTTTACATTGTTGATGGCATCCCATTCGATACTGGTTCTGCTCCAAGCAATGGCGCTACACAGAATGAGCAGAGTAGCAACCCATTGAGCATGATTAACCCTCATGATATCGAAAATATCGAAATCTTGAAGGATGCTTCTGCCACTGCCATTTATGGTTCTCGTGGTGCCAATGGTGTCGTAATCATCACAACCAAGCGTGGTAAGGCTGGCAAGCCAAAGGTCGAGTTCTCTGGTAACTGGGGCTTCTCTCATATCTCTAAGAAGATAGATATGTTGGATCCTGTAACTTATGCTACTTATCAGAACGAGCAGGTTATTAATGATCAGTACTACTTGGGCTCTCGTACTACGAATTTAGCTTATCCTGGTACTTGGGGATATCAGTATTATCCTGATGGACATGCTAACTATAATACGGGTAAGTATACTGGTAAACCTGAGGATTATGCACATCCAGGCTGGTACTATGATGCTTATGGTAATGCTACGCAGATTGATGTTGCCGACTGGCAAGATGAAATCTTCCAGACGGCTTTCCAGCACGACTATAACCTTAGTGTAAGCGGTGGTGACGACAAGGGATATTATTCTTTCTCGGGCAACTATGCCAAGCAGGATGGTACCATCAAAAACTCTGGCTATGAGCGTTATGCCCTTCGTGCCAATATTGCACGTCACGTATATAGCTGGTTGGAGATAGGTACTAACCAGAGCTTTACGAATAGTACAACCAACTTTGCCAATACCTTGAGCTATAATACAGGTGTAGTACGTTCTGCTTTGTTGTTCCCTCCAACATACGGTCCTAATACGGATACTACCCAGATGGATGATCTCAACTGGTTGGCGGCTAATCCTTCAGCTTACGTGAACAGTGCCAAGGATGAATTGCATAGCATCAACTACTTCAGTAGTTCTTTTGTAGAGATTAAGTTGTTCCCATTCTTGAAGTTCCGCCAGAACTTGGGTCTCTCTTACAATGATTCTCATCGTGGTAGCTACTATGACCGTCATACCCAGGAAGGTAAGGCTCCTACTAATGGTAAGGCTAGCCGTGCTAGCAATATCTGGAAGAGCTTGACCGCTGAGTCTCTCTTGACTTTCGACTATACATTGAATAAAATTCATAAGTTTAATGCAGTCGCTGGTTTCACCGTAGAGAGTGCTTCTTGGGACAATAGCTCTATCTTGGCATCTAACTTCCCTGACGATTTGACACAAGATAACGACTTGAGTCGTGCACTCGACAAGGCTACTCTCTCAAGTGACAAGGGTACACAGCGCTTGGCTTCATTCTTGGGTCGTGTCAATTACTCATTGATGGACAAGTATCTCTTTACTGCATCTGTACGTTCTGATGGCTCTTCTAAGTTTACAGACAAGAACAAGTGGGCTACGTTCCTTTCAGGTGCTTTCGCTTGGCGTATATCTGAGGAGAAGTTTATCAAGGACTTGAACATCTTTTCTAACTTGAAGTTCCGTCTTTCTTATGGTGAGACTGGTAACCAGGGTATCGGTTCTTATCGTACCTTGCCACAGCTCGGAGTTGCCAACTACCCATTTAGTGGAAGCATTCAGAGTGGTTCTGCCATGGTCTCTTGGCGTGGTCCTGTAGATGCTGACATCAAGTGGGAGACTACAGCCCAATATAATATTGGTGCAGATTTCGGATGGTTCAATAACCGTTTGACATTCACAGCCGATTACTATTATAAGAAGACACGTGACTTGTTGCAGGAAGTGAAGATACCTTCTTCTACAGGTTTCTCCAACAAGTTGACCAACTCTGGTAATGTAACCAACAGGGGTCTTGAGTTGACATTGGGCATCACGCCTATTGACAGCCACGACTGGCATTGGAACATCAACGGTAACATGGCATTCAATAAGAATGAGATTGGTGGCTTGAACGGTGACCAGTATGCCAATACCTTGTGGTATGGAGCCGACAATGTCTTCATCCAGCGCAATGGTTGTCCTATCGGTGCCATCTATGGTTATGTGGAGGATGGATTCTATAACAACGAGGCTGCCGTACGTGCCGATCCACAATATACTTTTGCCAGTGATGCTACGGTGAAGTCAAAGATAGGCGAGATTCGCTATTTAGACCTCAACAAGGATGGAAAAATTACAGAAGCAGACCGTACCATCATCGGTGATACCAACCCAGACTATACATGGGGATTGACTAACAACTTGACATGGAAGGACTTAACTCTCAGCTTCATGTTTCAGGGCTCTCAGGGAAATGATATCTTCAATGGCAATTTACAGGATGTGAAGTTGGGCAACATTGGTAATATCCCTGTTGGTGCATACAACTCTCGTTGGACAGCAGACAATTACGAGAATGCCAAGTGGCCTAAGGCTTCTTCTGGTTATGAGCGTAATTTCTTGGTAAGTAATCGTTATGTAGAGGATGGCAGTTACATCAAGTTGAAGAACATCAGCTTGACCTACAATTGGAATCATCCTTTCAAGAGCGTAGGTTTGGAGCGCTTGCAGTTCAGCTTCACAGCAACCAACGTATTTACTATTACAGATTATAGTTGGTATGATCCAGATGTGAACGCATTCGGTAGTGACTCTTCTCGTCGTGGCGTGGATATCTACTCTTATCCATCAGCCCGTACCTTCACATTCGGTATCAATGCTACATTCTAAAGATACATTATAAATAAAGAATCATTATGAGAATTAATAAATATATATTTTCAGCTTTGTTGTTGGGATGTGGAGCGATGGTTACTACCTCCTGCAACGACTTTTTGACAGAGAAGCCAGAAAGTATGATTGGACCAGACAATGTCGGCGACTCTAAGGAGGCGGTCGATACTTGGGTGACTGGTGTATACAGCAACTGGCTTTATGATATGTTCTGCTGGGGTGACTTCCCAAAGGTATTGGAACTTGATGCCGACTATATCTCAGGCCCAGACTGGTTGTTTGGATCCATGGGCGCTGGTAACTTCCAGGCAGAGTCTGCCTTGGACAAGATGTGGAAAGGTCCTTATAATCTGATCAATGATGCCAACATCGCTGTTCGTTATATTTCATCCATGAATAGTGTTGACGAAGATTATAAAAACAATGCCATTGGTGAGTGCTATTTTCAGGAGGCATTTGCTTACTTTATGTTGGTTAGAGCTTACGGACCTATCCCTTATATGGCAACGGATGTTAGTGCGAGTGGTGAGTTTATGCACAGCCGTCGCCCAGTGAAGGAAATCTATGATCACATCATTGAACTTTTGACCAAGGCTTCGGAGTTGCTGTATCATCGTGATAACAGCAAGTACCAAACTGGTCATGTTTCTGCAGGTTCTGCTGCTGGTCTGTTGGCTAAGGTGTATGCCACCATGGCTTCTGCCGCTATGCCTGAGGGTACAGAGGTTAATGTTCGTACTGGTGAGCCATTCCGTACAGAGACCGTTGGCGGCAAGGAATACAAACTTTATCGTACACCTGCTACGGAGACATTCAAGAAAACGAAAGTGGAAGGGTATGAGAATATGGATCCACATGAACTCTACACCGAGGCTGCTAAGTGGGCGAAGAAGGTTATCGATGGAGAGTTTGGTACATACGAACTGACTGCATACAACTATCTCTGGTCTCGCAACCATCGTGACGATGCCGAGATGATGTGGGGCGTACGCTCTGCAGTTTCATCTGCATCCGATAATTATCGTACCAATATCCATACCAACTACTCTGGCTATAAGGAGAGTGCTGGTAGCGAGTTCTTGATCTCTGGTGGGTGGATGGGTTGCACCAATGCATGGTATCAACTCTTCGATGACCAAGACTTGCGTATAACTAAGGGTGTTCGCCATACTTGGAGATACTATTATCAGGAAGATTACAATGGCTGTTTCTACTATCCTCAGTCATGGAGCGAGAAAATTACCGGTTATGATGTGTATGGCAATTATGTTCGTGAGCCAGACGCAGAGTATAAGAATACAGGCTATGCTTATCAGTATAATCAGAGTAGCGAGTGCTTGGCTTTCACGACCAAATATGATGATTGTGAGAATGATGCTTTGGAATATCCAGACAGTTATTGGCCATTCCTTCGTTATGCCGATGTGCTTTTGATTTATGCTGAGGCCGAGACTGAACTTGGTGAGCTACAGGAGGCTATGAAGTATCTTAACATCGTACGTAAGCGCTCCAATGCTAACCTGATGGAGAATGTTTCTACTCAGACAGGTATGCGTAGTAGCATCTTGGAGGAGCGTGCCAAGGAGTTCGCTTGTGAGGGTGATCGTCGTTGGGACTTGATTCGTTGGGGTATCTATCTCCAGGCGATGAATGCCATCGGTGGACGCGATGAGGCAAACATCAACAAGGCTCGTACCGAACGTAACTTGCTTTATCCTATCCCAACAGATGAAATCAATGTGAACGATAGTATCTCAACCAACAATCCTGGTTGGAACTAATGTTTAATTCTTTTAAAGAATAACGATATGAAAATGAATATAAAGAATATAGGTCTATCTGCAATGGCAGTCATCGCTTTGGCATCATGCAGTGATGTGGTAGATTATTCTGTGCCTGATAGAACTTCTAATTATGGTGCCCCTGCTATCAGCCAGATTTATGATGTGCAAGATACAGGTTATGTGTCACCTCTTAGCGGTGGCGCGCTTAACCAGATGATTCACATCAAAGGTCAGAACTTGGCTCAGGTCAAGAAAGTTCGCTTCAATGACGTGGATGTGGATGTACGCCAGATTTATGCTACGACCAATGAGGCTTGGGTTAAGATTCCTCGTGTTATCCCAGGAGCACAGAACGATAGCCTTGTTTATGAAACCAATCAGGGCGAGGTGAAGATGTACTTCCCCATATCTATTCCTAGCGTAGAGATAGATGGTTTGAAAAACGAGTTTTCTCTTCAAGGAAACCAAGTACAGCTGAATGCTGAGTATATGGATCTTTATGGTTTCAATGATACAACCGAAACAAGCCCTGCTTCTGTTTATATCGAAAATGTGGAGGCAGGTTACAAACAAGTGTTGCATTGTGACTCTTGCTCGGAAAACTTCACGAGTATTGTGATACCTAAAGATTGTCCAAACAATTCCTTGATACACTTCTCTTGGCATGAGATTTCTGGCGACAAGACTGCTACCATTCCTTATCGAATGACAGACCAGTTGATGTTTGGTGATTTCGGCGGTGATCTTGGCTGGTGGAATGACTGGGGAAAGGGACTTGTCACGGATGGCACAAAGAGTGGTGACCCTGCGTCGCTTGGTTATAGTTTCCTCAGAGTCAAGGGTACTTTTGATGCTTGGTCTTGGAACAGCACTGGCTTTGGCTGTAATTGGAGATGGCTTGATGCATCAGCTCATCCTGAAAAATATGTCTTGAAGTTTGAGGTATGTACCAATTCCTCTAATCCATTCAATAACTATGGCGACAATGGTGCTAATGGTAGTAAAAACGGTGGATATAACTTTACTCTTCAGGCTGGAGGTGATGGCAGATGTCAGTTTGATCCAGTGTCGATGGGTATCAATAATACCTATGGCAAATGGGTGACAGTATCTCTTCCTCTTACGGATGTGATAAAGGGTGGTGCTTTGCCTACTGAGGCTGACCAATGGATGGCCTTGGAGATGGTGATGCAGCCAAATACTGCTGATGCATGGAATGTAGACCACTGCTTTGGTCAGTTCCGCATCGAACCTAAAAAATATTAATGAAGATTAGATTATGAAGAAGATGTTTTATATATGTGTGGCGATGTTGGCTATGACATTTGCTGCATGTTCTGACAATGATACCGATTATCAGCCTGCTCGTCATTTCGATGACCAGACAGCCCCTTCGGTCGTTTCGGTTTCGCCAGAAGATGGTGCTTCTGAATTGGATACATTCGTGAATGTGGTTGTCACGTACGATGAGCCAGTTTATGCTACGCCTAATACTTCTATCAGAGTTTACACTGACGACTCTACTTATTATTATGTAGATGATACCCTTTCTTATACAGAGGGTAACAAGTTAATCATTCCGTTGCATGCTAAGGCTGCCCAGAATTACAAGATTCAGGTAATGAAGCCAACAGTACGTGATAGTTCGTATAATTTCGCTTCAGATTATACCTTCAGTTTTTCAACTCGTGCATATAACAACTGGGATCCTGAGTTGTTCGACATTGCTCCAAACTTGGTGAATGCCAATGCTACTGAGCCAACAAAGAAGCTCTATAATTACTTGGTGGAGAATTTTGGTAAGAAGACTATCACTGGTGCCGTTGCCAATGTGAATTGGAATACAGAGAATGCGGAGAAAATGTACGATTTGACAGGTAAGTATCCTGCCCTCAACTGCTTTGACTTCATCCATTTTAATAATAGTAAACCATTGGGTAATGCCACTTGGATAGACTACACCAACACCAGCGTGGTAGAGGATTGGTACAACAACAATGGTATCGTGGAGTGTATGTGGCACTGGAATGTTCCAGCTTCCGAAGATAAAGCAAATGACATTTCTTCTTATACCTGCTCAACCGATAAGACAACCTTTACTTGTAAGCAGGCTGTAAGAGAAGGTACTTGGGAAAATGAGCGTGTTAAGCGCGACTTGAATGTCATCGCCGACTATCTCTTGGCTCTTCAGGCTAAAGGAATCCCTGTCATCTGGCGTCCTCTCCATGAAGCACGAGGTAATTATGGCAAGTGGGGTAATGAAACTGGTGGCTCTTGGTTCTGGTGGGGATCAAATGGTCCAGTTCAGTTCAAGAAACTTTGGAAGTTGATGTATGATACTTTCAAGGCTAAGGGTGTCAATAATCTTATCTGGGTATGGACTTCTGAAGGTTATTATCAAGATGAGAAAGATAAGAGTGTTACCAATGATGCAGCATGGTATCCTGGAGATGGATATGTTGACATCATCGCACGTGATTACTATTGCAAGAACCTGAATACGCCTTATCATTCTTCTTTGGCACAGGAGTATGAGGAGCTTCGCAAGATTACGGATGGAAAGAAGTTGATTACTCTTGGTGAGTGTGACGCTATACCTTCTATCAATAATATGTTCAATGATGGCGCAATGTGGAGTTGGGTAATGCCATGGTATGGACAGGATGCTGATGGTATCAACTACTTCAACAGTGTATATAACACTTCTTCGTTTATGAAGAACTTCTTCAACAACAAGAATGTTATCACACGTGATCAAGTGCCAAGTTTCAAGTAAAAAATAGTTGATATAATTTTAAGGTGGAGAATCCAGAACGAATAGGCTTTCTCCACCTTTTTCTTTGTTTTTCTTGCTGAGGAAAATGAATGACTTTTTTTTACTTTGTAAAGATAGTACAATTATTAAGCAAAATAATACAAGTATGTTTCGAAAAAAAGTGTTATCTTTGCAACCGTAAATGGTTGTGAGTATTCTCGTTCCTACTAAATGCATATAAAAAACTTAATTTAAACTTCAACTAACAATACAAACTATACATAGAAATGCAGAAGGTTTTTAGGTTAATAATTATAGGTGTTCTAATTTGTGCGCTCGGCTCATTGAGCCTGAACGCACAAATTAGAGGTTACAACATCGTAGTGACCGTCACTCCAGATCATCAAGATTGGAACTATCAAGTGGGAGAGAAAGCTAACTTTGTGGTGAATGTCCGCAAGAGTGGTACGCTCTTGAACAATGTCAAGGTGGATTACGAGGCAGGTCCCGTGATGTATCCCAACGCCAAGAAAAGTCTTACACTGAAGGACGGCACGATGAGGTGGACAGGTGAGATGAGCACCCCTGGCTTCTATCGCCTGAAGGTGACGGCACATGTGGAAGGCAAGGATTATGAAGGACTTTGTACGGCAGCCTTCTCGCCCGAGAAGCTTGTTCCTTATGCTCAAGAACCCAAGGATTTTGATGCTTTCTGGCAAAAGACATTGGCTGAGGCGCGAAAGGTGGACCTCAATCCTACCAAGGTGTTGCTGCCAGAAAGATGCACTAAGGATAAGAACGTTTTTGAAATCAGTTTTGATAATAATCGCTGTGGTACAAAGGTTTATGGTATTCTGAGTGTGCCAGTGAAGGCAGGAAAGTACCCAGCTCTGCTTCGTGTTCCAGGGGCTGGTGTTCGCCCGTATAGTGGAGATGTATATACCGCCCCCGCCCGTTGCATAGTCTTGGAGATAGGTGTGCACGGCATTCCTGTTACTATGCAGCAGAAAGTGTATGATGACCTCCTGAACGGAGCCTTGAATGGATATTGGGAAACCAACTTGGACGACCGTGATCGTAATCCCTACAAGCGTATTGTGACAGGGGCGGTGAGGGCTGTCGATTATATAGCCTCGCTCGAGGAATGGGATGGAAAGACTCTTGGTGTGACAGGTGCCTCACAGGGTGGATTCCTGTCTTTGGCTGTAGCCGCACTCGATGAGCGCGTCACCTTCTTGGCGGCAGTTCATGATGCCATGTGCGATTATGAGGCAGAACTTCACGGAGTAGCTGGTGGATGGCCACATTACTTCTATCATGGGGGCAAGACGGTGAAGATGAATGCCTTGGAGCAGGCTCGCGTGGAAGGTGCGCGCTACTATGATGGTGTTAACTTCGCGCGCCGTATCAAAGTGCCTGGCTGGTATAGCTTCGGTTACAACGACGAGGTGGTTCCGCCCACTTCTTCCTATGGGCTTTACAACATCGTGAAGGCTCCGAAGCAACTCAGTGTGTATCAGATGACTGGGCACTATTGGTATCAGGAGCAATGGAATGAATGGCAGCGGTTTATCGAAACCGAACTGATCAAATAAAATGAGATAAAAAGATAGGTAGGTATGATGAAGAAAATATTTTTAGGAGTCTGTTGCTGTATGGCTTTACAAGTGGCCATGGCACAGACAGACGGCATAACAGGAGCTTCGATGCAGGTCAAAGATGCTTCTTGTGGTACGACATGTTGCAAGAAAGCTCATAACACTCCGGCCTCGCAACTGTTGGCAAGGCTAAAGAAACTGCAGAAGCGTGGCATTATGTTGGGACATCAGGACGACCCTGTGTATGGAACAACATGGAAGTGGGACGAAGGCAAGAGTGACGTGTTGCTCATTACAGGCGATTATCCTGCAGTGATGGGTTTTGACCTTGGTAAGTTGGAACTCGACAGTAAGGAAAACCTCGATGGTGTTCCTTTTGACCGTATGCGTCGTGAGATAGTGGCACAACATGTGCGTGGAGGCATCGTTACGCTGAGCTGGCATCCATGGAATCCTGTTACGGGTGAGAATGCCTGGGATCCAAAGGGCAATGCCGTCAAGGCTGTTCTCGAAGGAGGTGAACAGGCTGGCAAGATGCAGAGCTGGCTCGGCAAGGTAGCAGCCTTCATCAACTCGCTGCAGACTGCTGACGGAAAGAAAATACCAGTCATCTTTCGCCCATGGCACGAAATGAACGGTGGATGGTTTTGGTGGGGTGTCAACAGCTGCACCAAAGAGGAATACAAAGCCCTCTATTCCGCTACGGTAAAAAGCTTGAAGGATGCTGGCTGCGACAATGTGGTATGGGCATGGTCGCCCAATCTGAGCGACAACAAAACCCTTGAGGCGTTCATGGAGCGATATCCTGGCAATGAGAACGTTGACCTCATCGGCGTAGACGTATATGAGTTTGATAATGATGACGACAAATACAGTAGAAACCTGAAGTCGACACTCGATATCCTCGTACAGGCAGCTGGTGAGCAAGGTAAGTTGGCAGCACTCACTGAAACGGGGTGCAGAGGCATATCCAAGAAGAGTAATTGGTTTACAAAAACTCTTCTTCCTGTATTGCAGTCTTACCAGCTGAGCTATGTCCTCTTTTGGCGTAATGCCTGGGACAAGCCGCAGGAAGAGGCTTATCTGCCAGGTGTAGGCGATGGCGACATCGTAAGTGACTTCAATACCTTCAAGGCATCCAAGAAAATCCTTTTTGCCAAGGATGTGGCGAAGGTGAAGCAATAATATAACAATAATGAAGGCTTTTTTCTTATATATCAACATTCAGTAACACAACAATAGTACAAATATGGCAACGTTTCAAGAAAAAATAAAAGCATTGCGAGCGCATCACGAAGAACTGCTGGCTCGTAAAAACGAACCATTGGAGTGGGGAAATGGTATCTACGAAAAATACAAGAATCCTATCCTGACAGCCGAGCACACGCCATTGGAGTGGCGTTACGACTTCGACGAGAAGGACAATCCATACCTCATGCAACGCATCATGATGAATGCTACCCTTAATAGCGGAGCCATCAAATGGAATGGCAAGTATCTACTTGTGGTACGTGTGGAGGGTGCCGACCGCAAGAGTTTCTTTGCGGTGGCAGAGAGTCCTAACGGAGTGGACAACTTCCGCTTCTGGGATGAGCCCATCACTATGCCCGAGGATGTGGTTCCTGCAACCAACATCTATGACATGCGACTCACTGCTCATGAGGATGGCTATATCTATGGCGTGTTCTGTGCCGAGCGTCACGATGACTCTCAGCCAGGCGACCTCAGTGCTGCTACTGCTACTGCAGCCATCGCTCGCACCAAGAATCTCGTGAACTGGGAGCGCCTGCCCGACCTCAAGACCAAGAGCCAGCAGCGCAACGTGGTGCTCCACCCAGAGTTTGTGGATGGCAAGTATGCTTTCTATACCCGTCCGCAGGATGGCTTCATTGATACAGGCTCTGGTGGTGGCATCGGATGGGCTTTGGTTGACGATATCACCCATGCCGAGATCAAGGAAGAAAAGATTATCAATGCCCGCCACTATCATACTATTCAGGAGGTAAAGAATGGTGAGGGACCTCACCCAATCAAGACTCCTAAGGGATGGTTGCACTTGGCTCACGGTGTGCGTGGTTGTGCAAGTGGCTTGCGTTATGTGCTTTACATGTATATGACAGCATTGGACGACCCGACACGTGTCATAGCAGAGCCTGGTGGCTATCTCCTTGTTCCAGAGGGAGGTGAGTATGTCGGCGATGTGATGAACGTAGTCTTCGCCAACGGTTGGATTGCCGATGAAGACGGCAAGGTATTTATCTATTACGCATCATCGGATACTCGTATGCATGTGGCAACATCCACAATCGACCGACTGGTGGACTATTGCATGAACACACCTCGGGACGGATACCGTACAGGTCTTAGTGTTGAAACCATTAAAAAACTGGTGGCAAAGAACAGGCAAACATTGGGAACTAAGTAAAAGATGATAAAAAAGAGGGGATTTCCACTCATTGTACGTATTATCAGCAATGATGGTGAGGATTCTGCTTTTAAGGTTAAAAAGATTTCGGGATACCTTCTTCTCACCGCTGGAAACGGAGGATGGGAAGAAGGTTCTCATGCATAAGACAATAACAAAAAATAAAATATCAATGGCAAGTGTAAAAGAAAAAATAGCGTATGCGTTGGGTGATGCCGCTGCGGGTGGTATCGTATGGAAGGTCATGTCTATCGCCTTTCCTTTGTTTTTCACCAATGTCTTCGGCCTTACATTCGCTGACGCAGCGGTACTGATGTTGGTGGCTCGTATGTTTGATGTCGTGACCGACCCTCTTATGGGAAGTCTTGCCGACCGAACGCAGAGTCGTTGGGGAACTTATCGGCCCTGGCTTATTTTTGGAGCCATACCTTTCGGCCTTATTTTTGCCCTGTTGCTCTATACTCCCGAATTGGGACCGGTGGGCAAGCGTGTGTATGCCTATACTTTCTATCTGCTCATGATGGCTGTCTATACGATGGTCAACGTGCCTTATGGCTCGCTGCTTGGCGTGATGACGGATGATGATAACGAGAAGAACCAATTTTCTGCGTTCCGTATGGTAGGAGCCTATGCCATGGGGTTTGCCACCTTGCTCTCGTTTCCTTATCTTCAGAAGATGGTGGGGGGAAGCGATGCCCATCAGTATGCCGTCATAGGATCCGTACTTGGTGTGGTGGCTGCTGTTATGACTCTAATCTGCGGACTCCTCACCAAGGAACGCCTCAAACCCAAGCGTGCGGAGAAGTTCTCTTTTCGCCAGTTTGCAGATCTTGTTCGCAACAAGGCTTGGCTCTACATGACGGCCATAGCTGTATGTACCAATTTCTTCAATGGATTCCGTTATGCCGTGGCAGGCTATATGTTTGAGTATTGTCTACACGGTAATGTGACCATCGACGGACTCATTATTAACTATACTGTGTTCATGGCGTTTGGTGAGGTGACTTGCATGATCTTTGGTGGATTGTCGCCAGCCTTTACGAAGTGGGTAGGTTCCAAGCGAATGGCTTTCTTCTGGTCGGCATTGCTGTGCTTCGGCCTTTCGGTGGCATTCTTCTTCATACCTATGAGCCCTGTCTATATCTGGGTGATGATAGCCTTGGTGGTGCTCACCTCTATAGGTATTGGTATCTATTCACCATTGATGTGGTCGATGTATGCTGATGTGGCAGACTATCATACCGAGCATTTCGGAACCTCAGCTACAGGTTTGATTTTCTCCTCCGGCACGATGTCGCAGAAGTTTGGCACGGCAATCTCTGGTTCGCTTATCGCCCTTTTCTTGGGCTGGGCTGGAGCAAACATGATAACAGACAAGATGGGAAATACTGTCATAGACCCAACTTCCATCACCGATTCTGTGCTTGTGATGGTTTGGTCGCTCTTCTCGCTTTTCCCTGCTGTTATTGCTTTCTTGCTGATGGTATTGGCATATAAGTTCCCTATTAAGAAGTAAAAGCTTATGAATAATCTGAAACAAACCATGCAGGATGTCCTCGAGCAAAACATTCTGCCATACTGGATAGACCATGTGACTGATAAAGAAAACGGAGGGTATTACGGTCGTGTAGACGGCAATGACCAGGTGCACCCTCAGGCCGAGAAGGGAGCAGTAATGAATGCCCGCATACTTTGGGCTTTCTCTGCAGCCTATCGTGTACTTCGCAATCCCGTCTATCTCGAAGCTGCAACAAGGGCAAAGGATTATTTTGCCGATCACTTCTTGGATACGGCAAATGGTGGAGTCTACTGGAGTGTAGATTATCATGGAAATCCTTTGGATACCAAGAAGCAGACCTATGCCATTGGCTTTGCCATCTATGGCTTCTCTGAGTATGCTCGTGCTACGGGCGACAAAGAAGCTCTCGAAGTGGCAAAGAATCTCTACCATGACATCGAGGTACATGCCTACGACAGCAAGAATAATGGTTATATAGAGGCCCTTACCTGCGACTGGCAACCTATTGCCGATATGCGGCTGAGCGACAAGGATGAGAATGGTTCGCGTACGATGAATACACATCTGCACATTATCGAGCCTTATACCAACCTCTATCGGATATGGAAAGACGATGGGTTGGAAAAAAGTATCCGCAACCTGTTGAATATCTTTACCGACAAGTTGTTCAACGAGGAAACTCATCATCTCGATCTTTTCTTTGACGATACATGGCAGGGTAAGCGCAATGTCGAGAGCTATGGGCATGACATAGAGGCGTCATGGCTCTTGCATGAGACGGCTCTTGTGCTTGGTGACAAGAGTGTGTTGCAGAAAATAGAACATGTGATACGCCGCATAGCCGATGCCGCAGATGAAGGGTTGCGTCCCGATGGTAGTATGGTATACGAACACTGGAAAGATACGGGAAAGTATGACTTACAGCGCCAGTGGTGGGTACAGTGCGAGAATATTATAGGACACATCGACCTGTATCAGTATTTCGGCTACGAAGACTCGCTTGAAAAGGCCATTCAGTGTTGGAACTATGTCCAGAAATACCTTGTGGATACAAAGAATGGTGAATGGCATTGGGCGGTTCTTGATGATGGTAGCATCAACCTTTCCGATGACAAAGCTGGTTTCTGGAAATGTCCTTATCACAACAGCCGTATGTGTCTGGAATTGATAGAAAGAGAATATTGATTCATAAAAACAATCGGGCTCACCCAAGTTAATAGGGTGAGTCAGATTGTTTTTATAATAGTTGCTTTTACCAAAACTTCTTTTGTTCTTCAGACCATTCAAAACCATGAGCTGCCATTTTGGCTTCGAGTTCTTTTCTGTCAATATTGAAGTGATAACATATTTGGTCGAGTGTTTCGAACTCGTGGTCTCGGAGCAGAAAATTAATTGTGCTCACAAGCATAGGAATGTCATTAAGAGGTAATTTATCCATTTTTCTTAAATGTTTAATGTTTATTTTTGTGTTTATTTGTCTGCTTGTTTATTTAGTTCTTCTGCTAAGAAGCGTGGGGTATAGCCTTTCTTGCTCTTTGCCACTTCCTCTGGAGTACCAGCACAGAGCAATGTTCCTCCGCCTCGACCTCCTTCTGGACCCATATCAATAATGTAGTCAGCCAATTTGATAACATCAAGATTGTGCTCTATGACAATGACAGTGTTACCACGGTCTACCAATTTCTGCAACACGTTCATTAGAATGCGAATATCCTCGAAGTGAAGACCAGTGGTGGGTTCGTCAAGAATATAGAGAGTCTTGCCTGTGTCGCGTTTTGACAATTCTGTGGCCAACTTAACGCGCTGGCTCTCACCACCAGAGAGGGTAGTGGAACTTTGTCCCAATTTAATGTAGCCTAATCCTACGTCCTGCAAGCCCTTTATTTTATGCAGTATTTGTGGTACGGCCTCAAAAAACTCTACGGCTTGATTGATAGTCATGTCGAGAACATCGGCGATACTCTTTCCCTTATAGCGAACTTCCAACGTCTCGCGGTTGTATCGCTTGCCGTGGCAAACCTCGCAGGGTACATATACGTCTGGCAGGAAATTCATTTCTATCGTCTTATAGCCATTTCCGCCACAGGCTTCGCATCGTCCTCCCTTTACATTGAAGGAGAAACGTCCAGGTTTGTACCCTCTTATCTTGGCTTCTGGAAGTCCTACGAAAAGCGATCGTATGTCGCCGAACACACCTGTGTAGGTAGCGGGATTGCTTCGTGGGGTTCGACCGATGGGGCTTTGGTCTACATTTACCACCTTGTCTATGTTGTCGATACCCTCAATGCTGTCGTAAGGCATGGGTTGTTTGAGTGAGCGATAGAAGTGACGGGAGAGGATGGGTTGTAACGTCTCGTTGATGAGAGTCGACTTGCCCGAACCGCTTACACCGGTTACAACTATCAGTTTGCCCAGTGGAAACTCAACGTCCACATTTTTTAGGTTGTTGCCTTTTGCACCATGTATGATGATGCTCTTCCCGTTTCCTTTACGGCGATGGGCAGGAACCTCTATTGCCGTCTCGTTGTTGAGATATTGTGCTGTGATGGTATGTGTTTTGAGCATTTGGGCTGGTGTGCCCTGGAAGACAACCTCGCCTCCCTTGCGACCAGCCTTTGGACCTATGTCTACTATGTAGTCGGCTGCCAACATCATGTCGCGGTCGTGCTCTACAACGATGACTGTATTGCCTAAGTCGCGCAACTCCTTCAGGCTGTTGATGAGTCTTTCGTTATCGCGTTGGTGGAGGCCTATACTTGGCTCGTCAAGGATATAGAGCACATTGACCAACTGGCTTCCTATCTGTGTGGCAAGACGTATGCGCTGGCTCTCACCTCCCGACAGGGATGCCGATTGACGGTTGAGCGACAGATAGTTGAGCCCTACGTCAAGAAGGAAGTTGACACGTGATCGCAGTTCCTTGACAATCTCGTGAGCCACTTTGGCTTTCATAGGTGGCAGGTGAGCCTCTACTTGGTCGAGCCAGTCGCGCAGTTCGTCAATGTCGAGGTTGGCTACTTCCGATATATTCTTGCCCCATATTCTAAAAGATAGCGACTCGCGCTTGAGGCGTTGCCCCTTGCATTCTGGACAGACGACTGTTGATATAAACTGGTCTGCCCACTTCTTCCCTGCCGAGCTGTCATCATTCTCCATGACCATGCGCAGATATTCGGTCACCCCCTCGTAGTCGCAGAAGTAATCAGAGGTAGTGTGTACCTTTTCTTTGGCAATCTTTACTTTCTCGAGTGATCCGTGCAGTATCTCCTGCATGGCATCTTCAGGAATGTCCTTGATAGGTGTTTTTAGTTTGAGGTCGTATTTGTCGAGCACAGCCTCTATCTGCCAGAATATCATCTGATTCTTGTATTTGCCTAAAGGTGCGATGCCGCCTTCGTAGATGCTCAAGCGATTGTCGGGAATCACCTTTTTCTGGTCTATCTGGTCTACCTTGCCCAATCCCTTGCAGTGAGGACAGGCACCTTCAGGTGAGTTGAACGAAAACATATTGGGCGCAGGGTCTTGGTATGCCATGCCTGTGACGGGATCCATGAGACGCTTGGAGAAATTCTTGGCTTCGAGGGTGTCCTTGTCTATTACCATCACCATGCCATCCCCTTGTTTCATGGCTGTGGCTACACTTTTGCGCAGTCGCTCTTCGTCCTCGGCTCTGACGGCAAGTTTGTCAACAACAACCTCAATGTTGTGATTTTTGTATCGGTCAACCTTCATTCCTCGTGTAAGTTCGAGTATCTCTCCATCCACACGAATGTTGAGGTAGCCCTTGCGTCTCATGCTCTCGAAGAGCTCACGATAGTGTCCCTTACGCTGTCGCACTAAGGGAGCAAGCAGAAATATTCGTTTCCCTGCATAGTGGCTGAGTATCATCTCGATGACTTGTTCCTCGGTATATTTCACCATTTCTTCGCCGCTTTGGTAGCTATAGGCTGTTCCGGCGCGGGCATATAGCAGGCGCAGATAGTCGTATATCTCGGTTGTGGTACCTACCGTGGAACGAGGATTCTTGTTGGTTGTCTTCTGCTCGATGCTGATGACAGGGCTAAGGCCGGTTATCTTATCCACATCAGGGCGCTCCATGCCACCTAAGAAGTTACGGGCATAGGCGGAAAAAGTCTCTATATAGCGGCGTTGGCCTTCGGCGAAGATTGTGTCGAAGGCCAAGGATGATTTGCCCGAGCCTGAGAGACCTGTAATCACAGTGAGTGAGTTGCGGGGAATCTCAACGTCTATGTTCTTGAGGTTGTGGACGCGGGCTCCCCACACATTTATCTTTTCTTCTTCTGAATGCATTATTGTCCTGAATTCGTTTGGTTTTCGATGTAACCTCTCAGAAGGTTGACATCACGCTTGATATTGTATTCTTTTCCATCGGCACCTTTTGCCTTGACAAGGCAGAAATAAACACCGTCCTTGACAGGCTTTCCTTTGTAGCTTCCGTCCCATCCGTCTGCAGGGTCACGCCATTCGAAGAGCTTCTGTCCCCAACGGTTAAAGATGTAGCCATGAAACTCTACGAGGCTCTGATATCCCGATTTTGCTTTATAGATATCGTTGATGCCGTCTCCATTGGGACTGAAGGCATTGGGCATCTGTAGCTGGCTTTCAGAGATGGTGACGGTGACGGGAGCGTCGTCGGTGAGAAACTCTTGTACTTCGCTATCTTTTGTGAACTTGGCATAGAGCACAATGCGATGGGTTCCACTCTTGGTAAACTCGAGTTCGGTGTCCTGTTCATATCTTATTATATAAGGTGTCTCTTCGTTGTTGTGGTAGATGCGCCATTCGTAGTAACCTTCCCAACCTGTCGTGTTTTCCGGATTGGCCGTACATGATGCCTTGACAGGGGCAGAGCCCGTATAGGCAAGGTCGGTACTGGTCTCGCCGTCGCTGTTGGTGAAAGTCACAACAGGATTGATGGTAGGATAATCGTCAGCGCAAAGTGTCATAATCGGCACAAGAAGCGCCCATACCAGAAATGTGTATCGGGTGTTCAAACTCATATCTAAGATGTCTTTTTATGCCTTGTGAGGCGTTATTTTGTGCAAAGATACTAAAAAGATGAGACATGAATATGGCTGGTTGGGAGTTTTTTTGTATTTTTGCACATGAATAACCAAAATATCGACGTTATGAGACTAAATTTAAGATATCTGGTGCTCGTTTTGGGCTTGATGTTGAGCTCTGTCATGTTGGGACAGAGTATCAAATGGCGTGACATTTATACGGTGAAGAAGAAGGATACCGTCTTTGGCATAGCCAACAAGTATGGACTGAGCTTGCCCGAACTGATGGATGCCAATCCTGAGATGAAGCAAGAGGGATATGTGTTGAAGAAAGGAGACACCCTTTTTATTCCTTACGAAAAGAGTAGCAAGAATGCCAATGCGACATCATCAGCCATTACCACATTGCCTGCCATTGGTGGCAAACCTGTGATGACGGAAACAACGGTTGCAACGTCTGGGCATGCGGTAAGAGTGGGCGTTATGCTCCCCTTGCACAATGTTGATGGTGATGGCAAACGAATGGTGGAATACTATCGAGGTATTCTGATGGCTTGCGAAACTTTGAAACAGAAAGGTATTTCTACCGAGATACATGCCTGGAACGTGCCCATAGATGCCGATATTCGTACTACGCTCTTGCAGGAGGGCGCCAACAAATGCGACGTGATTTTTGGTCCTCTCTATACCAAGCAGGTGGGTGCCTTGGCAGGATTTTGCAAAACTTACGGCATCAAGATGGTGATACCTTTCTCTATCGCAGGTGACGATGTGGAGCGCAATAAGGAGATATTCCAAATATATCAGAGTCCAGAGCAACTCAACGAGGCTACCATTCAGGCTTTTCTAAAACGTTTTCCCAGTGCTCATCCCATTTTTGTGGATTGCAATGACAGTACTTCGCGTAAGGGCAGCTTCACATTCGGGCTTCGTAAGGAACTGGAGCGCAGAAAGATAAGCTACAGCATCACCAATGTAAACAATCCTATAGAGCAGTTTGCAAAAGCCTTTGCTCCTTCTGTTCGCAATGTTGTGATACTCAATACAGGACGTTCACCGCAGCTTACCTCCGTGCTCAATAAGTTAGACGAACTGGATGCCAAGTATCCTGGAGCTGTTGTGTCGCTCTTTGGTTATACGGAGTGGCTGATGTATGCCAAGTACAATCTCGCTCGTTTCTATAAGTACGATACTTACATTCCTTCTACTTTCTACTACAATGCCAACTCGGCACGTACCGTGGAGTTGGAGCGTAGCTATAGTCGATGGTTCCATGAGTCAATGATGGTGGCTCAGCCAAGTTTTGCACTGACTGGTTACGACCATGCCATGTTCTTCATACAGGGCATAAAGAAACAAGGTAGAAACTTTGCAGGAGGTAGTGGCATGGTAGGGGGGCGTCCTGTGCAGACACCGCTTCATTTCGTGAAAACTGCCAAGGGAGGCTATCGCAACCAACTGCTGCAGTTGATACACTATACCTTCAACCGGCAGATAGAGGCTGTGACATATTGATGAAGTGTAACTTGTGTGGCAAGTGAAACTTGACATGAATAGGAGAAATAAATTCAATGAACATAAAACAAGCAATAGCGGTTGTGACTGTGTGTCTCTGTAGTCTGACAGCGGCTCAGGCTCAGATAGGCGAGCATCGCAGCGATTTTTCCATAGGTGTAAATGGTGGATACGTGCTCAGCAAGGTGGGCTTTACCCCCACAGTACAGCAAAAACAGCATGGTGGTATTACGGGGGGATTGTCTATGCGCTATGTATGCGAGAAATATTTCAAGACCATCTGCTCGGTTTATGCTGAGGTGAATTATGCCAAAGTAGGATGGACAGAAGATATACTTGACATAGATAATAATGCCGTTCTGATAAGTGGTACAGGTGAGGCGCTGAAGTATCAGCGCGATATTACTTATATACAGATACCAGTCTTTGCTCATTTGGCATGGGGAAGGGAGGAAATAGGCTTCAATTTCTTTGTCAATGCAGGCCCGCAGATAGGTATCTATCTAAATGAGAGCACGATGACCAATTTTGACGATACGACTCCAACCGAGAACGACAGAGTGAGCAATATCACAGCTCAGTATGATATGCCCGTAGAAAAGAAATTCGATTATGGAATCGCTGCGGGAGCAGGTGTGGAATATAGCATTCCCAAGGTGGGACATTTCCTGCTTGAAGGTCGTTACTATTATGGCTTAGGCAATATCTATGGCTCTTCAAAGAAGGATTACTTCGGAAAAAGCAATTTTGGACAGATAGTCGTAAAAGCTTCTTACCTATTTGACGTGACGCATTATAAAGGTAAAAAGGAGAAGAAATAATAGAGTTAAGGCAAAAGTGTAAATGAACAAAAATATGACAACAACAGAAACAATTCAAAAGAAACTGAGCGACTCTGCGTCTGCTCGCTGGGCAGCCCTACTCATAGTGAGCGTCACCATGATGTTTGGCTATTTTTTCACAGATGTTATGTCTCCACTTGAACCGCTTTTGACTGCGGCAAAAGAAGATGGTGGCTTAGGTCTCGGTTGGAGTTCTGGTGAATACGGCTTCTTTTCGGGAGCTTACGGCTTCTTTAATGTATTCCTTTTGCTCCTCTTCTTCGGTGGACTGATTCTCGATAAGTTTGGTATCCGTTTCACAGGAATCCTCTCTACCGTTCTTATGTTTGTGGGTGCTTTGGTGAAGTGGTATGCCGTAGGGCACGATTTCGAGGGTACTGTGGCTATACCATTCTTTGGTGCTTACGGTACCCAGGTGGTGATAGCTTCCCTTGGCTTTGCCATCTATGGTGTAGGTTGTGAGATTTGTGGTATTACTGTGAGCAAGGTCATCGTGAAATGGTTTACTGGGCATGAGTTGGCTTTGGCAATGGGTGTCCAGGTAGCTACAGCACGTTTGGGTACAGCAGCAGCTTTGGGTGTCTCTCTTCCATTTGCAAAGGCAATGGGTGGAGTTGCAGCTTCTGTAGGCTTGGGCGCAGCTTTGCTTTGTGCCGGTGTACTTGTGTTTCTTGTCTATTGCTTGATGGATAAGAAAGAAGATGCTTCCGCAGCCTCAGTGGTTGGTGAACCTGAGGAAGGATTTAAGTTCTCTGATCTCAAAGGATTGTTTAAGACTACTGGTTTTTGGTATGTGGCATTCCTATGTTTGATGTTCTATGCAGGCGTGTTCCCATTCTTAAAGTTTGCTACCAAATTGATGATATTCAAGTATGGTGTGGCACCGGACGTGGCAGGATTGATACCAGCGATGTTGCCATTTGGCACCATTTTCTTGACTCCGCTTTTTGGTAGCGTCTACGACAAGTATGGCAAGGGAGCTACCTTGATGATTATCGGTAGTTGTCTTTTGACCTTGGTGCACGTGGTCTTTGCCTTGCCTATCAATTCGTGGGTGTTGGCTATAGTGATGATGCTAATCCTCGGTATAGCCTTTGGATTGGTGCCTTCGGCCATGTGGCCATCTGTTCCGAAGATTATCCCGATGAAACTCTTGGGGACAGCATATGCGCTCATCTTCTACATTCAAAACATCGGATTGGCACTGATTCCTGTATGGATAGGTTGGGTGAACCAGAAGAATACTGCAGCCAATGGTGTTATTGATTATACTGAGACGATGGCCATTTTTGCAGGTTTCGGTATTGTAGCTATTGTCATATCCTTCCTTCTCTTATTGGAAGATAAGCGAAAGGGCTATGGTTTGCAGCAACCCAATGTGAAGAAATAAAAGTGAGTGAAAGGAAATTATTAAATGAATAAAAAGAAAGGACTAACCATGAATTCGACACCAGAGTCTTTGATAAAAGAGTATGCTGATCCTATAGAGCAGCAAGAGATAGACAAGTTTATTTGTGCCGAGATGGGGCGCCAGATTCACCGCTATATCAAAGGAATGTCAGGTACCAAGCAGGCAATGATCAAATTTGAAGAAAAACTGGCAAGTCTTTCTGTTCCCGAGAAAGAGAAAGCTATTGCCAAGTATATTGACTTGAATCGCAAGGCATTGGACGGGCTGGACCTCAAGATGATTCTTGTACGTTCGGTGGCCAACTATTGTGATACATTCCAGTATATGCTCGATTTTGTCAACGATAAGCGTAAGATGGTATTCTATTATCATCGCATCAAGGCGAAGTACATACAGTATCACGTGGTAATGGAGCAAGGTGGTAAGTTCGGTATGAAAGACCATGAGGGCAATATGTTACTATCGCCAGTTTATGACTTCCTGCGTACTTGCTACATTTATAATGATGACCTGACTATTATGCCAGTCATTGCTGAGAAAAATGGGAAAATGGGTCTTGTGATGCCAGATGGTAAGGACACGATTGTAGCCGATTTTCTATATGATGAAATTTGTCTGCGTGATGAATATCCATACTTCGAGGCTGTGAAAGATGGCGTGTCTGGATTGATTGACAAGTATGGAAACTTCGTAGGTTAAGCGAAGAGCCGATTATTGCTGTAGCTAAGTTGATAACATGAGCCAAGCAAAAGGGCAATCAGCGGGTTCATCCCAGCCTGACTGCCCTTTTGCTTGGCTCATGTATTGTGTGGTTTTATTTTGTCTTTGGGGACGTTGATGCAAGTCCTTGTATTACGATTAACCAAGGTATTTCATCAAAATTTTGATTTTGCCACTGTCACGCAGTTTGATGATACTCTTCTCGCGAATCTGTCGTACGCGTTCACGGGTAAGATTGAACTCGCTTCCGATTTCCTCCAATCCTTTTTCGTGGCATCCAATGCCATAGCAGTAGCAGAGAATTTTGCGTTCACGCTCCTTGAGAACAGTACAGAGAACTCGTTGCAACTCTTGACTCATAGATTCAAAGTCAACTTGCTTGTCAGTTCGACTGTCGTCACCCGATGCCATTACGTCTACCATGGCATTGTCGTCATCATCACTTCCAAATGGAGCGTCAATGCTCATGTGGTGATTGTCGGCCTTGATGGTCTGGTCTATTTTAGTTTCCTCCATCTTGGTAATCTGGCTCAACTCAGTTACCGAAGGCTTACGCTGATGCTCTTGCTCGAACTTGCTGATTTCTGCCTGAATCTTGCTTAGGGCACCAACTTGGTTGAGGGGAAGACGAACAATACGGCTTTGCTCAGCAATCGCTTGCAGAATACTCTGACGAATCCACCATACTGCGTAGGAGATAAACTTAAAACCACGAGTCTCATCAAACTTCTCTGCTGCCTTTACCAAGCCGATGTTCCCCTCATCGATCAAATCGGTAAGACTCAATCCCTGATGTTGGTATTGCTTCGCAACAGATACGACAAATCTAAGGTTGGCTTTCACCAATTTCTCCTTGGCACGTTCTCCCTCACGACCGCCCTTGCGTATTTTTTGGGCAAGTTCTATCTCTTCGTCGATAGAGACCATGGGTTCACGACCAATCTCTACCAGGTATTTGTCGAGTGCTTCACTGGAGCGGTTGGTAATGCTTTTGCTGATCTTAAGTTGTCTCATAAATATTCTTTTTACCTTTCCTTTATTTTTTTATACTATTGATATGTAGGAAAATCGCTATTCCTTGAATCGGGTTGCAAAGTTACAAAAAAAATACAAAATAAATACCTTTTGATGAAAAAAAGTTTTACAACTTTGCATTTTCGGTCAACTTTGAGAGAAAGACTATTGTGGTATTCCCAGTTCTTTGAATGCCTAATAGCTTGAAAAACGATATGTCAATGGCGTTTTTTGCTGCATATTGTTTGCATATTCAAAGAAAATGTGTAACTTTGCAATGTTTTTTCGCATAAGGCATGAAACTATTAGAATTATAATAAAACAACATTAGAATTATGTTTGAAAATCAACCGAAAGGTCTTTATGCATTGGCTTTGGCCAATACTGGTGAGCGATTTGGTTATTATACCATGCTTGCCATCTTTACGTTGTTTATGCAGGCGAAGTTTGGATGGACAGAATCGCATGCGGGACAGGTGTATGCCATTTTCTTGGCTGTCGTATATTTTGCCCCATTATTTGGTGGTATGATTGCCGACAAGATAGGCTATGGCAAGTGCGTTACCATTGGTTTTGTCACGATGTTCTTGGGATATCTTGGGTTGGCCATTCCTACAGAGGCAAATGCGACTGGAGAGTATTCCATGTACGCAGGGTTGGCTTGTGTGTCCTTGGGAACTGGTCTTTTTAAGGGCAACTTGCAAGTCTTGGTGGGTAATCTTTATGATGACCCTAAGTATGCTTCTCGTCGTATTGATGCCTTCAGCCTTTTCTATATGGCGATTAATATTGGTGCTATGTTTGCGCCTTCTATGGCAAAATGGATTACAAACGTTTATCTTGGCAAATATGGTATGGTTTATGATGCGTCCAACTTTAGCCCTGAGTATCTGAAAGTTCTCTACGGAGCTTATGGCCTTTGCTTTGGTGTGGCATGTGTGTCCCTTGTAGTTTCTGCTGTTATCTACTTTGCTTGTAGGAGTTGGTTTAAGCATGCTGATGTTACTGCAAAACAAGCCAAGGAGCAAGAGGCAAGTGTAGAGCAGTTGACTCCTAAGCAAGAGAAAGACCGTATCATCGCATTGCTGCTTGTCTTTGCAGTCGTTATATTTTTCTGGATGGCTTTCCATCAGAATGGTTCGGCTTTGACATTCTTTGCTAAGAAATATACCAACCTAACTGTTTCTGGTGGTATGCGAGTATGGTTTAATATCTTCAGTTTGGCACTCATAGCATTGTCTGTTTACACAGGCTTTGGTGCGTTCCAGTCTAAGTTGGCCAAGAACCGTGTGGTTTGTGGTATATCTACAGTCGTATTGTTGGCTATTGCCGCTGTTTTGTTCTTGGGTATGAACAATCCTACTATGGCACAGCCTTCCGATTTCCAGCAGTTCAACCCCTTTTTTGTAGTAGCATTGACTCCATTCAGCATGGTGTTCTTCGGAACATTGACAAAGAAGGGCAAGGAAGTTAGCGCACCAGCTCGTATCGCTTGGGGTATGTTGGTGGCAGCTTTAGGTTTCGGTGTCATCACATTGGCCTCAACAGATTTGATTTCACCAATGGATTTGGGAGATAACACACAGAGTATACTATCGCCAGGTTGGTTGATTTCAACATACTTTACATTGACGTTGGCTGAGCTTTTGCTCTCTCCTATGGGCATAGCCTTTGTGTCCAAGGTGGCTCCTCCCAAGTATAAGGGCTTGATGATGGGCGGATGGTTTGTGGCTACAGCCATAGGTAACTATTTGAGCTCTATTCCTTCGATGCTTTGGAACAAAATCCCATTGATGTACAATTGGGGCATCTTGATAGCTCTCTGTCTGATTAGTGCCATCGTTATGTTCGCCCTTTTGAAAAAATTGAAACAGATGACGGCGTAATGGTGGTTCCAAAGTCATATGGGATGATTTCCTAACTATTGGGATGATTTCCTAACTATGATGATTTTATCGGTAGAAGCGTCTTTTCCCGTTTCTACCGATTGTGTTTTATTCTACTCATTTGCGGAGAAGTTTGTTTTGCTTGGGTATCTGTGGATTTTATACTTATTGTTCCGAGGCATGTAATGTGCGTTGTTTCTTGCTTAGTGTTTGTTGCTATTTTTGCTGGGGCGAGGCGTGTTTTCGGAGGATAGAGTATGACAATGGCTCTTTTAATTTTAAAAAAGAACTTATTTGTTTGGTGATTTGCTGAATAAATGCTATTTTTGCAGTACAAACTAATAACTCAAAATAAAGGAGATTATGAAAAGTATTAAAAGAATGGCTTTTGGAGCCATGGTAGTTATGGTGATGATGGCATCATGTGGAACTACGCAAACCGTGCCCCTTACAGGACGAACTCATCGCATCTCTGTGTCTGACGAGCAAGTGCTTAGTCTCTCCAACCAAGAATATACCAAGTATATGGCTACTGCCAAGAAGTCTACCAATGCTCAGCATACTGCCATGGTGCAAAGGGTAGGGCGCAAACTGGCTACAGCCGTAGAGACCTATTTGAAGCAGAATGGCTTTGCCAACGATTTGAAAAACTATGCATGGGAGTTCAACCTCGTGCAAGACAAGAGTGCCAACGCTTTCTGTATGCCAGGTGGAAAGATTGTCGTGTATGAAGGCTTGTTGCCCTATACGAAGAATGAAACAGGGTTGGCTATTGTCTTAGGACATGAGATAGCCCATGCTGTGGCAAAGCATAGTGCCGAGCAACTTACCAAGCAGCAAAATCAACAAGTAGGAACTAATATCTTGGGCAATGTGCTCAATCAGGCTGTGGGCAGCGGTGTGGGTGATGTAGCGAGTGCTGTGGCAGGAAAGTATTTCTCATTTCGCAACTTGAAATATTCTCGTGACAATGAGACGGAGGCCGACTATATGGGACTTATCTTTGCTGCCATGGCTGGCTACGACCCTCAGCAAGCCATCCCATTCTGGAAACGTATGTCGCAAGGCAACAGTGCCAACCAGAACGATATCTTCAGCGACCATCCTTCCGATGCTAAGCGAATAGCTGCCTTGGAGAAGGAAATGCCTACTGCGCTCAAGTATTATCATTCTGCCAAGAGAACCAATAAAAGGTAAGTCTGGAAGTGAATGAACTGGCAAAAGCACAGGCAGACGAACGGATGTGTATTCCAGGTAACCTTTTTGCGTGCATGCAATTAGGAATGACTAACTAAAAATTCAATGATATGATTGATTATATCTCGCAAAATCTTTGGCTGTTCTGGACGGTGATTACCTTCCTGTGTCTGATCATGGAGTTGTCCTCTGGCGACTTCTATGTAACGTGTTTCGCCATTGGTGCCATAGTAAGTATTTTTGCGGCATGGGTTGGTTTGCCCTTTTGGTTGCAGATAGTGATATGGGCTATCAGCTCCGTACTGAGCATTTGGCTTATTCGTCCGCACTTGTTGCAACTTATCAAGCATGGTGCCGATGATAGAGTGAGTAATACCGATGCCTTGTTGGGGCAGGTAGGCGAGGTAAGCCAGTGTATCGTAAAAGGCGGATATGGCCGTGTGAAGATCGATGGTGACGATTGGAAGGCTGAGGCACCTTCGGCACTCGAGGATATAGACGAAGGTGCCAAGGTGAGAATTGTGGGCAGAGAGTCCATCATTTTACAGGTGGAAGAGGTGTGAGGTAAATCCTCCAAGCGGCTGTAAGATAATAATAACCCTTTAAATATAACGATTATGATAGGAATTTATGTGTTGGCTGCCATCGTTGTGCTGGCCCTTATTTTTGTAAAGAAGACTATTGTTATCATTCCTCAGAGTGAGACGAAAATTATTGAGCGTCTGGGGCGTTACTATGCAACTCTTAGACCTGGCATCAACATCATTATTCCATTTATCGACCGTGCCAAGGAAATTGTAGCTATGCGCAACGGACGGTATATGTATACGGATAAAATCGACTTGCGTGAGCAGGTGTACGATTTCGATCGGCAGAATGTTATCACAAAGGATAATATCCAGATGCAAATTAATGCCCTGCTGTACTTCCAGATAGTAGATCCTTTCAAAAGTGTGTACGAAATCAACAACCTGCCCAATGCCATTGAGAAGCTTACGCAGACGACCTTGCGTAACATTATCGGCGAGATGGAACTCGATCAAACCTTGACTTCTCGTGATACCATCAACACCAAGCTTCGTTCTGTACTCGACGATGCCACTAACAAATGGGGTATTAAGGTAAATCGTGTGGAGCTGCAGGATATTACTCCTCCCGAGAGTGTGCTCAAGGCCATGGAGAAGCAGATGCAGGCAGAGCGCAACAAACGTGCCACCATCCTTTCGTCAGAAGGAGAGAAGGAGAAACAGCGTCTCCTTTCGGAAGGCGAGAAGGCTGCTATCGTAAACAAGGCAGAGGCAGCCAAGCAGCAGGCTATCTTGAAAGCGGAGGGTGAGGCCACCGCACGCATTCGCAAGGCTGAGGCAGAAGCTATCGCTATCCAGAAAATTACCGATGCCGTAGGGCAGTCTACCAATCCTGCCAACTATCTCTTGGCTCAGAAATACATCGCCATGATGCAGGATGTGGCTCAAGGTAAGGACAACAAGGTGGTCTATCTACCTTACGAGGCTACCAATCTGATGGGCTCTATCGGTGGCATCAAGGATCTTTTTAAAGGATAAACAAAAACTAAACGATGAATAAGAATATCTGTATCGTGGCGGGTGCACGCCCCAACTTTATCAAGGTGGCGCCCGTCATCAGAGCAATTGTAAACGTCCAAAAGAGTGGAAGGCCAGTCAACTACAACTTGGTGTATGCAGGTTGTGAGGACGATCCTACACTCGAAGACTCTCTCTTCGATGACTTGGAGATAAGTCGTCCTGATGTCTATTTAGGTGTGGACTGCGAGAACCTCAATGAACTTACAGGACAGGTGATGTCCAAGTTTGAACAGTATTTGCAGCAGAATCCTACGGATGTGGTCATTGTGGTCGACGACCTTGCCTCTACCATGGCGGCAGCCATCGTGACTAAGAAGCAAGGCATTCTGTTGGCGCATATAGCCGCGGGTACTCGTAGTTTTGATATTTCCATGCCCAAGGAAATCAATCGTCTGGTTATTGACGGTCTGTCTGATATTCTCTTTACGGCAGGAATTTCCAATAATAGTATCGCCAATAAGGAAGGCGCAGAACTTTCTAAAGTATATATGGTGGGCAATGTGCTCATTGATAATATCCGTTTCCTGCAGCAGCGCATGAAGCGTCCGCAGTTGATGGACGACAAAAAACTGAAAGCGGGACAGTACATAGTGCTTACGCTCAATCGCAAGGCTATCATCAATAATAGCGATGAGATGCACAGCCTGGTGTCTACCGTGGTTTCTTATGCCCATGAGGCGGGTGTGCCTGTAGTGGCTCCGCTTCGTGGTAAGGCTCGCCAGGAAGTAGAGGCTATGGGTTTGGAGGGCATTATGCTGATAGAGGCTCAAGGCTATTTGGACTTCAGCTATCTCACAGCACATGCCATGGGCATTGTTACGGATTCGGGAAATGTTGCGGAGGAGGCTACCTTCAACGGAGTTCCTTGCATCACACTAAACAGCTATACAGAGCATATCGAGACTGTGAAGATAGGCACCAATGTGTTGGTGGGCGAGGATGCTGCTCGTCTTGGCGAGATGATGCGGCTCTTGCTGAAAGGAGAATGGAAGAAAGCTGGCATTCCTGACAGATGGGACGGAAGGTCTGCCGAGCGTATTGTCCAGATACTGGTCAATGAATAAGGTTTTTTTGTTAAACTGTAACCATTCAATGTCAACAGGGTCTTGTTGTTATGGATAAGAACAGATTAAACGATGTTTCAAACTTCAATGGCTTGTATTCCGTAGCTAAGTAACATGTAGATGAAATTTTCGTTTTGGCCTATGCGATCAGTATCAGTCATTAGTCAGTTCTGCCAGGATAATTGTATTGGTCGAAGTAGGCTGGAGTTTTGTTGTTGTACCAGATGCCTTCAACATTCACCCCAACAGAGAAATTCTTGTTGATATTGTATTTCACTCCTGCTCCAAGCACATTGGCGCCAGTTGCTCCCATGCCATACCCCAACGGCATGATACCTGTTGCAGGCCACCCCCAGCCATAATATGGATAACCCATGTAGAGATTTCCGTATCGGCTGTAATTGTTGTTCACGCTCAGTTGTCCGTACACATAGGCTTCCCAGTGCTCGTTGAACCGATAGCCAAGGATGGCATACAGACCTACATCGCGATAGCTGTCGCTTCCCCAGAAGGTGTTATTAAAATAGCCACCGCCTGCTATCCACAACTTGCCGTCCCTGGTAAGCGGAGCCAGATAGGTGGCATTGATGTTCTGCGAGAAACCTCCCTTATGTGGCGTGTTCTTGCCGAAGGTAGCAAAGGCTGAAAGGTCGAGCGAGACGTTCAGTCCCCGGTGCAGTCCATAACCATAAGTGGTGAAAGGCATCGTGCTGATAGGATTGTAGTAGAAGCTGCTGTCATTGGCATGTACGGATTTGTTGCCAGCATACACCGATTTGTTGTTTGCATCCTGAAATGGTGTCAAATCCATCAAGCTCTGCTTTGTTACGGAGTATTGGGTGTTCTTTACAGGCTTGCCTTTATATATAAGAGGTTGCTCGGCCTGGAAAATGGTGTCGCCAGGCAACAGCCAGTCTTCTCTTGGATTGTCGCTACTGTGGAGCGGACCGAGGTGAACCTGCTGTGCATGAACAGAAGCACAGCAGAAGATGAGCATGGTGATATATGCTATTTTTCTTCTCATAATGATTTCTCTTTTTTAGGCTCTTGTGAGCTAAATATTCTCGTAATTCATGTACAAAATTACAACTTTTTGGATGAAAGTAATCAGATGTTTATATTAAAAAACAATAAACAGGATTGTTTTGGTTAAAAAAGCATTACCTTTGTCTTGTAATAATAAAAAATATAAATTTATGAGAAGAACTATGATGTTGATGATGTGCTGTCTGCTTTTGCCTTTGCTGGCTTTTGCACAGACGGACAAAGTTGCTGCCGACACGGCGGCATTCCATCAGGATGCCACTTGCCCGGAAGTATTGATAGAAACAAGCATGGGCAATATCCGAGTGGCGCTTTACAACGATACACCTCTTCATCGTGACAATTTTCTGAAATGGGTGAGGATGGGGTATTATGACGGCTGCATCTTCCAAAGAGTCATCAAGAACTTTATGATTCAAGGTGGCGATCCTTCCACACGAAAAGTGAAGCCAGGCAAGGTGGAGCGTTTCGATACTGCCTATACCGTGCCTGCCGAGATACGCTATCCCAAGTATTATCACAAGCGTGGTCAACTCTGTGCTGCCCGTGAGGGCGATGACGTGAATCCGCAGAAAGCCTCGGCTCCTTGTGATTTCTACATAACTTGGGGACGTAAATACTCAGCACGGCAGATGGAATATTTGGTTGGGAAGATGAAAGGTGAGGACAACGTGTATGCCATTCCCAACGAGCAGGTGCAGGCAGGATATGTGAAATATGGTGGTGTACCACATCTAGATGGTGGTTATACAATCTTTGGCGAAGTGCTTGAAGGATTGGATGTGGTAGAGAAAATTCAAAATGTGGAAACTGATAAGAACAACGACCGCCCTTTGCAGGATGTTGTCATCATCAAGGCTACGGAAGTCAAAAAATAAATTCCTCGAAGAAAAATGGAAAATTTGAGTATCTTTATGCGTGAAAGAAATAAATTGCAAGGCTTTATGTTAAAAAACTGTCAAATTGTTTGGCGGATACAAATAAAAATGCTACTTTTGCAATTGTGTAACACAATCGGAGAAATCCTGAATTGTAGAAAACAATAAATAAAGAGACTATGAAGAAGTTGGACGCATACTTTTATAGCTTTTATTTTTACTTTGCAAGCAATTGTAAAGCGGGAAGTTGCGTATAATTTCAACTTAGGATATTAAGATTAAGAAATCTATCGAAACGGTCCCGCTCCTTGGAGAGTGAGGACCGTTTTTCATAACAGGTACAAACAATATAGATGAAGAGAATAGCTATACAAGGCGAGTTGGGGTCGTTTCACGACATAGCAGCCCATCAGTATTTCGGTGACGAACAGGTGGAACTGATTTGTTGCGCCACTTTCGAGGAGGTGTTCGAAAACATCAGGCGTGACCCTACGGTCATAGGTGTCATTGCCATAGAGAATACCATAGCGGGCAGTCTGCTCCACAATTATGAGCTTCTTCGACAGAGTGGCACTACTGTGGTGGGCGAGCACAGGCTTCATATAGAGCACAGCATCTGCTGCCTGCCAGACGACGACTGGAGTACTCTCCAAGAGGTGCATTCTCATCCCGTAGCATTGATGCAGTGTGGCAGATTTCTTGCCAATCATCCCGACCTGAAAGCTGTTGAGGCTGAGGATACAGCAGGCTCGGCTGCCTTTATTGCCAAGCACCAGGTAAGGGGATGGGCAGCCATCTGTTCGGCTTATGCTGCCGAGATGTATGGTATGAAGGTGCTGCAAGAGGGTATCCACGACAATCCGCACAACTACACGCGTTTTCTCGTGGTTAGCAATCCGCAGAAAGCATCTCTCATGCGCCCTATAGAGAAGGCCGACAAGGCAAGCATCGTCTTTAGTCTATCCCACGACAAAGGTTCGCTCTCCAAGGTCCTCACTATCTTGAGTTTCTATGACGTGAATCTTACCAAGATACAGTCGCTGCCTGTCATCGGGCATGAGTGGGAATACCTCTTCTATGTAGATCTTACTTTTGACAACTTGACCCGATACCGCCAGAGTATTGATGCCATCACACCATTGGTGAGGAAAATCAAGGTCCTTGGCGAGTACGAAGAAAAGAAATAGAGAGCTTTTTCTATGTTCAATGTTGAGTGTTAGATGTTAACTTGTTAGCTGTGCGCTTGGCATTTGGCATGATGAAGATTCTCGCGGGAGTGTAACTTAGCATATAACATTCAACATATAACATTCACATAAAAATGATTACGCCAGCTAATAGAGTAGCCGAAATACAGGAATACTACTTCAGCCGTAAGCTGAAAGAAGTTGCCCAACTGAACGCAGAGGGAAAAGACATCATCAGTCTTGCCATTGGAAGTCCTGATATGCCACCGTCAAAGCAGACGATAGACAAGCTCTGCGAGGTGGCTCAGAGTCCAGATGCGCATGGCTATCAGCCCACGGTTGGCATTCCTGAGTTGCGAAAGGCAATGGCAGAATTTTATAAAAGATGGTACGATGTAGACCTCGATTGGGCTACGGAGATACAGCCGTTGATAGGCAGCAAGGAAGGCATTCTGCATGTTACCTTGGCATTCTGCAATCCTGGCGACGAAGTGCTGATTCCCAATCCTGGCTATCCCACCTACACTGCCATCAATAAGATTTTAGGTACAAAGATAACTTATTATGATCTCAGAGAGGACAACGGATGGCAACCCGACTTCGACGCCTTGGAGGAGATGGACCTGAGCCATGTCAAGCTGATGTGGACCAACTATCCCAATATGCCTACAGGAGGCAATGCACGCATGGAGACATACGGGCGGTTGGTGGATTTTGCCAAGAAACACGACATAGTGATAGTGAACGACAACCCTTATTCGCTCATTTTGAACGAACATCCTTTAAGCATCATGCAGGTGCCTGGAGCCAAAGACTGCTGTATAGAATTCAACTCGCTCAGCAAGAGCCACAACATGCCAGGATGGCGAGTGGCGATGATCTCGAGCAACAAGACTTTCATCTCGTGGATTCTGAAGGTGAAGAGCAATATCGACAATGGTTCGTTCAGAGGCATACAACTGGCTGCAGCCGAGGCCATGACAGGCAATACGGAGGAATGGCATCGCGAGAACAACATAGACAACTATCGCCGCCGTCGCGACATTGCCGAACAGATTATGGATGTGATGGGATGTACCTACGATTCTAAGCAGGTGGGCATGTTCCTTTGGGGTAAGATACCTGAGAGCTATGCCGATGTGGAAGATCTGACCGAGAAGGTGCTCCATGAGGCAAGGGTGTTCATTACCCCAGGCTTCATCTTTGGTAGCAATGGCAAGCGTTATGTGCGCATCAGCCTGTGTGCCAAGGACGAAAAGATGAAGGAAGCCTTGCGGCGTATAAAGAAGCTCTTCGCATAGCGACTTCACCTTGTTGTGACAGGATATAGAAAACATTTTCATTTAAAAATATAACAATTTTAAGATATGGAATTAGAATTAGAACCTTTGCGTCTTCCCAGTGACCAGGAACGTCCCATCGTGATAGCAGGACCATGTTCTGCCGAAACCGAGGAACAAGTTATGACAACCGCCAGACAGTTGGCGGAAAAGGGATGCCACATGTTCCGTGCTGGTGTGTGGAAGCCACGTACCAAGCCAGGAGGCTTCGAAGGCAATGGCGAGACAGCCTTGCCATGGATGAAACAGGTAAAGGAAGAGACTGGTATGTTGACAGCTACCGAGGTGGCAACGCCTGAGCATGTAGAACTTGCCTTGAAGTATGACATCGACATTCTTTGGATAGGTGCCCGCACTTCTGCCAACCCATTTGCCATGCAGGCCTTGGCCGACAGTCTGAAGGGGGTCGACGTGCCAGTGCTGGTCAAGAACCCTGTCAATCCCGACCTGGAGCTTTGGATAGGTGCCTTGCAGCGTATCAATCAGGCTGGTATCAAGCGATTGGGAGCCATCCATCGTGGTTTCTCAAGCTTCGACAAGAAGATTTACCGCAACCTGCCTATGTGGCAAATTCCTATCGAGCTGCATCGTCGCATACCCCAGCTGCCTATTGTCTGCGATCCAAGCCACATCGGTGGACGTCGCGACTTGATAGCTCCGTTGTGCCAGCAGGCCATGGACCTCGGCTTTGATGGTCTTATCGTCGAGAGTCACTGTAGTCCTGACGATGCATGGAGCGATGCCAAGCAGCAGGTTACTCCTGATGTACTCGACTACATTCTCAGTCTGCTTGTAGTTCGCGACGAGCATTACTCTACGGAGGGACTGCATCAGTTGCGTGGACAAATCGACGAGTTGGACAATCAGCTGATGGAACTTTTGGCAAAGCGTATGCGTGTGTGCCGTGAGATAGGTACATACAAGAAAGAACACAACATGACCGTTCTGCAGACCAACCGCTACAATGAGATTCTCGACAAGCGTGGTGCCCAGGCTTCGCTCTGTGGCATGAGTCCAGAATTTGCAGCCCAGATATTCGAGCACATCCATGAGGAGAGTGTTCGCCAACAGTTGGAAATACTGAACCAGAAATAGGATTAAGTGAAGAGTGAAGAACGAAGAGAGAAGAATCCAAATGCTCTGAGGGCTTGGGTTCTTTGCTGTAGTTTTTCGTTTTAGTAATGGTAAAAAAATAACTTGGTACAAAAATGCCAAGCAGATTTATAGAAAATATGGGGCAAAAGAGGTGCTTAGAACTCTATCTTTCAATTATGTGTTGCTTCATAAAAAGGACACAAAAATGTACCAAGTTATTTTTTAACTGTTACTTAAACAAATGATGCTGTAGGATTCTTCGTTCTTCACTCTTCACTCTTCATTTAAAAAATATGAGAATATTAATAATGGGAGCAGGCAAGATGGGAAGTTTCTTCGTCGACCTGCTCAGTTTCGACCACGAGGTGGCCGTGTACGAGAAGGATGCCAAGCGGTTGCGCTTTACCTACAACTGCCTGCGATTCACTAAGCTGGAGGAAATTGCCGAGTTCAAGCCGGAACTCGTCATCAATGCCGTAACGGTGAAGTATACCTTGTCGGCCTTCGAGGAAGTGCTTCCTTGGTTGCCCAAGGACTGTATCATCAGCGATATAGCCAGTGTAAAGACAGGACTGCACGAGTTTTATACGAAAAGCGGTTTCCGTTATGTCAGCACGCACCCGATGTTTGGACCGACCTTTGCCAATCTGAACCAGTTGTCCGAGGAGAATGCCGTCATCATCAAGGAAGGCGACTATATGGGCAAGATATTCTTCAAGGACCTGTACCAACAGTTGGGGCTCAATATGCACGAGTACACCTTCGACGAGCACGACCAGACCGTGGCTTATTCGCTGAGTATTCCTTTTGCAAGTACTTTCGTTTTTGCGGCTGTGATGAAGCACCAGGATGCTCCTGGCACCACCTTCAAGCGCCACATGCAGATAGCCAAGGGTGTGCTCAACGAGGACGATTATCTCTTGCAGGAAGTTCTCTTCAATCCCTATACTTCAGGGCAGTTGAGCCAGATTCGTGAGGAACTTGCTGAGTTGACCGATATTATCGACCATAAGGATGCCGTACGCATGAAGGCTTTCCTCACCAAGATACGCAATAACGTAAAGGAAGATATTGAAATAAAGAAGTAGAAAGGTCGGAAGGCCTATTCTCAACCTCTATTTCAATAAATCCCTCTATCTTTATGTGTTGTTCTTGATATTATCACCTGTCGATAGCAATCATTGTAGAGATATGAAGACGCACTTCCTTGCAGGTTGACTTTGTACTTCTTTATAGGTTGACGTAGTGCATCCTTGTCCATCTTATAAATCCACTTTCCACCGAAAAGTTTGGTGGTTACATAAATAAAGTATATCTTTGCAGATAGATTCTAAAAACCATTTGTAAATAAAGCGACGATTATGCCCAGAGCTACAGGACCTATCGGTTACATAGAGCACCGTTCTCCACAAAAGGATGAGAACGGGCTGTATATCATTCACCCTCAGTTTGTGCAAAAGGATGTTTATGATTTGGACAAGATGATGAGCGACTCGCAAGGTCGCTGCATGGCAAACCATGCGCAGTTTGTTTCGGTGGAGGACACTATGGAAGACTTGACTTTGCAAGCCTTGGGAGATGGCAATGCCGTGCGGTTGGGTGATATGCTCACGATACGTCCTAAGCTCCGTGTTCGCCGTCATGAGGACGAGAATGGGGTGGAGTATAAGAAGACTTACCATGTGGGGGAGTTGATTCCTGCCAACGAGGTGGAGGTGTGTGGCTTCGATATTCAGCCCACCAAGGAGTTTTGCGATACGTTTTTCAGAAAGCATTATCGTGGTTGCAGCCGACAGATGTGGAGCATGAAGATGCCTGCTGCTTCTGAGGACAAGGAGGCAGCCTTTGTTGTGGCTACTTGTCGGGAGCAAGGTTACATCACGGTCAAGGACTTCATTCGTCATTTCGGAGTGACTAAATATCATGCCCGCAAGGTGCTGGATGGCTATTGCGAGATGCCTGCAGGTTGGTTGAGGGCAACGAAGGAAGGGAGTATGTTGCTGTATAAGCTAAAGAAACGGAGTGAAGAACAATAGCCTTCCGGGGTTGTAACGCTTAGCTTTGTCGGAATTTGAGGTTAGCTCCTAAGGGCGTCTCACGGTCGTCAGCCAGCCGTTCCACGTCCGTAGCTCGCTCGTCCCACGGTCGTCAGCCGCTTGGCTCACGGTCGTGAGACTCCCTCCAGAAAGCCGTTCCTCACCGCTAACGAAGTACAACTTCACCCCTTCATGATGCGCTTTCTTTCCCCTTGTAGTTGTACAACGATATTATACCATATAGCCTTTCAGAATTGGCTTGCTAAAGGTTTTTTTGTGCCTGCAAGTCAAGAAAATTCCTTGATAATTTGGCGATTCCAATTCTTTTCGCTACTTTTGTAGCGTCATCCTCTTGGATGGCTGGCAGACCGCAGCAATTTCTTTCCCATTAATATCCTTGATTTCTGGTTCGCCTTTTTTTTCTAGCAATGCCAATTAGAGCCTGTACGCTTGGGTGAAGTTCCGAAATAGGACGGATGTTTTGCTTGGGCTTTTGCTGTTCGCTTTTTCCTGTAAGCAACAAAAGACCAGCTTTTATAGCATCAGTTACACTGATATTATGTAAATCGGCATAAGATGCAGCTATGCCATAAGTGTTATTGTCTAAAGCTATATTCATAGTTTAATATATTTACTGATTAATGTTGCAAAGCTACGCTTTTTAACCGATATAACCAAATATTTTGCAGAAAATCTTTTGTATATTTGGCGATTCCAATTCTTTTCGTTATTTTTGTAGCGTCATTCTTTTGGATGGCTGGCAGAGAGATGCTGGCTGCTAAATTCGGGGAAATTTTATGAACTCTAAAATGAAATGTTATGGCGGCAACGGTTTTTAATCAAGCACAGCTTGAGCTATTAGAAATGATGCACTGGGTAAAAAGCCCTGAAGCATTAGCTGACTTAAAGCAAGCTATCTCGGACTTTTTTGCAAAGAAGGGACAAGAGGAGATAGATGCTATGTGGGAGCGTGGTGAAATGACACAGGAGAAGTTGAAGGCCTTTGAGACCTTGCATGAGAGAACTCCTTATTTTAAATAATCATGAACATTGTCTTAGATACCAATTGCCTCATTATTTCTATATCTAAGCAAAGTGAGTATCATCAGATATGGCAAGATTTTCTTGATGGGAAATACACACTTTGCATTACGAATGAAATAATAGAGGAATATAGCGAGGTCTTGTCTCGAAATATCTCTCCTTTGGTTTCAGAATTATTTGTGTTTGCAATTCTTAATAGAAGAAATGTGAAGAAAGTATCTCCTTCCTTTTCTTTTCATCTGATAGAGGCGGATGTTGATGATAACAAGTTTGTAGATTGTGCAATAGTGGCGAATGCCAAATATATAGTTACAGAAGACCATCACTATGATGTCTTGAATATCTTAGTCCTACGAAATACGTTTGAAAAGACAAGAAATCAAACGAAAGTAAATATACTAAGTATCAATGCTTTAAGCGGTTTTGTAGATTTTCCGATGTTTGCCGAACTCACTCTTAAAAAGACATAAAAGACTGTTTCTTGTTTCCGTTTTGTTTCTCGTTTCTCGGTTACTTTTCTTATCTTTACATCAGTTTTCCGAACTAAGGGAAGAGAAAGAAAAGCAAATGTCAGCATTGGAAACCATATCTGACACAGGCTTTCCACGAGAGGGAAAAAGAACCCTCCAAGCAGCAGAATACAAAAAACAAAATAGCATTTTACACATCATGGCAAGACCAAAGAAACAAGTAAAACTGAAAGAGCCGATTAAAATTCGGTTGAAGTCGCTCGCAGATGGCAACAAGAGTATCTATCTTGACATCTACTATAAGGGAGTGAGGAAGTATGAATACCTTAAACTCTACCTCGTTCCCGAAATCAACCCTGTTTGCAAGGAACAGAACAAGCAGACTATGGCGGTTGCGGAACGCATCAAGGCAGAACGCATCAAAGCCCTGCATGGTCATGGCATACAGGACTGGGAGACAGTAAAACAAGGCTCGATGCTTCTTACCACATGGATAAAGAAGTATTGTGAAGGTGGTGTCGGCATCAAGAAGTCAACACTCCATTGTCGTGTTGAAATGCTGCACACCGTGGAGAAGTATCTTGATGAGACGAACAAAGGCTTCATTTCTCTTGAAGAGGTCAATGCGGAGTTCTGCCGTGGTTATGTGAAGTTCTTGCGTAACTTTCCAAACTCCCATATCAAGTATGGCGAGCCAAGACCTATCAGCGAGAATACGGCAAGCCGATACCTCGGAATGTTCTCCACTGCACTCAACAACGCTGTGCGACAAGGCATTATCCGCAACAACCCTATGAAAGAACTGGATGCACGTGAGCGCATTCAGCCCAAGGACGGCAAGAAAGAGTATCTGACCATTGAGGAACTTCGCACCCTCATGGCTACTGACAGTTACCGCCCAGAGGTGAAACAGGCTTTTATCTTCGCCTGTTTTACAGGTCTGCGACTGAGCGACATGTACCGTCTTGCTCCGATGCACATCTTCAAGACTGCCGACGGAAAGGGCGAATACATTGACATGGAAATGCAAAAGACAGAGAAGCCTGTTATAATACCGCTCTCGGAAGAAGCCAAACGGTGGTTGCCTAAACCCAAGGGAACGGACATACCTTTCTTTGATATACCAACCACACAGACCGTTATAGGCAGGGCTCTCCGCAAATGGGCGGAAGCGGCAGGGATAGAGAAGCATATCTCATTCCATTGCTCACGGCATACGTTTGGAACGATGATGCTCACGCTCGGTGCTGACCTTTTTACAACAAGCAAACTGATGGGACATTCCAACATTCAGACTACGGAAATCTATGCCAAAATCGTGGACAAGAAGAAGGAGGAAGCCATCAACCTCATTGATGGTATGTTCACATAATTCATTGACAACGAAAATATATAGAGACATGACAATAACTATCAGACAAAAGGCACTTGCCAACGACAACATAAGCTTGTATCTTGACATCTACGATGGTGGCAAGCGCAAGTTTGAATTTCTTTCCCTCTATTTGTTGCCAGAGGTTGACGCAGAGACCAAAGCAAGGAACGAAGAAACATTGCAACGTGCTCACCAGATAAGGGCAGAGCGTATTCTTCATCCAGAGACCATCCCAGAGGTAGGTCACTTGATGATTGTGAAGGAAATCCCCAATGATGAGTCTCCCGAAGTCATGGACTGGATCCAGACTTACATCGACTGGATGAGCGACAATACAGACTACTCCAAGGCTATTGTCGACCAATCAAAGTATCTGAAATACCTAATGAGCGAGTTCCTTGCCAACAAGCGCAGACCTCACATCACTCTGAGGAAGTTCGACAAGGAATGGTTCAAGGCTTTCTTCTTTTGGTTGAAGAACGACTATGTGCCACAGAAGTATGTAAGAGTTGAAGCCAAGCCTTTGTGTGAAGGCTCCCTGCATAATGTTCAACAGCGCATAGTGGCGGTGTTCAACAAGGCGGTCAAGTTCGGCAAGTTGAAGGCTAATCCTTTCTACCAGTTGGAGAAGTCAGACATCTTTCCCAAGCCAAAGACATCACATAAGCAGTATCTCACTCCCGATGAACTGAAAAGGTTCATGGCTTCAGATGAGAGAAGTCCAGGGGTTGCAGAGACACAAAAGGCTTCCGGGTTTGCCTGTCTAACAGGACTTCGTATCAGCGACATCAAGGCTCTGCGGTGGAGTGACATCAAGAGAAACAAGGAAACGAACACGCTTGTAATCGTCCAAAAGAAAACCAAGGCTCTCAATGCCGTACCAATCGGCAATACTGCCTTGTCATGGATGCCACCCAAAGGTGATGATGATTTTGTGTTCCACCTTCCTGCCAAGGCTAATGTGGATGCAGCCCTCAAGCGGATAGCCAAGAAGGTGGGCATTGATAAGAACATCTCTTTTCACTGCGCCCGACATACATTCGGAATTCTGGTACAGGCTGTTACCGGCAACATTGAGACCACAAAGAAGTTGTTGGGACACAAGTCGCTCAAATCCACCGCCATCTATGCAGATGTGCTGACGAAAGAAAAGGTCAAGGCTGTTGACAATACGAAGAAAGCCTTTCGAGGTCGCAAACAACGTGAGGAGAACAAGCAAACACCGAGGACAAAGCGGACAGCAGCCACCAACACCCATCCACGCAGAATAACTTTTTTACAGGATAACAAGTAAACGGAACTTTTCAGGATAACAACCAGTAAATTTCACTTTTGTAGTCCCCATTTTTCGGGCAGGGATTTCTCTCTGCCTTGGGGGACTACACTTTCAAAACAAGCAGTACAACGAATTACAAACAATTAAATTACAGGATAATGAACAAAACTATCGACACCGAGACTCTTCTTTTGAAGGTAGAGTCACATGAGCACCGCATTGGGATAATAGAGAACCTACTCCGTGATGCCAAGCAAGTATTGACACTGGAGGAAGCAGCCTTATTCATGGGTATATCAAAGAGCAGTCTCTACAAGATGACACACAAGCATGAACTTCCGTTCTTTCGTCCCAACGGCAAGATTATCTACTTTGAGAAGTCCGAACTTTTGAACTGGATGCGCCAGAACCGCAGTATGTCCGAGGCTGAGACCAAGGCTGCAGCGACCAAGCACATGAGTGAACTTTGTAAATAGACATGGCAATTATGAAGAAGGACGATATTTCCCATGAGGAGTACAGAAGCAAGTTGGCGAATGTCGCTGGCCTTGCCGTGAACTACATCAACACTGGCTTTGGCTACTTCCGTATGCGTGATGCTTTCAATGGACTTGCCGAGCAATGCGGAGCAAACAAGGGCATCAACGATGAAGCCACAATCGGCAGAAGAAAACTTCTTGCCCAATCGGTTTGTGTTGAGTGTATTTCCCGATTAAGCAGCCATTCTAATAACAGGTTGCAAGGCGAGCTCTATGTTATTGCGGAAGACATTTCCCCAAGGAGAGGACGGCACAGATGATACTCTCTTTACTGAGAAAAACAGTCTTGCCAGTTATGGTTATAATATTCAAAATTCACAGAACATGGATAAACAAAAGATACATTACTGCTTCACGTTGTCCGATGTACAGATGAAGTATCTTCGCTGCAAGAAGTACAAGATTGACCGCATGGAATGCTTCATGTCTCTTGCCTCTCTTGCTGAACGTGAAACAACACTTGTACCTATCAGCAAGACCCAACAAGTGGAAATCTTGTGTGGGCAATGTCTGGTTGACAATACCCAACTTGCCAAACTATGGGAAAAAGACCGCAAGACCGTACCGAAACTTTTACAGGCTATGGAGGATGTGGGCATTTCCTCTTCACAAAAAGTTGGAGACAACCGCATCATTACCCTGCATTCCCTCTCTGGTTGGTATGTGGACGGAAGATTTGTCAAGAACGGCTTTTCATTGAAGCGCAATGCGGATGGCTCTGCAATCATCCACACGGAAGTTCCACAAGTAAGAGTAATTGTTACGACAACGGACGATGATACAAAGTCAGACAAGGAAGATGGGCATTCTGCCAATGGAATATCCGATACTGACAACAAGGGCAATTCTTCTACAGCAGATATTTCTTCTTACCTAAATTCGACTTCATCTAATGACAACAGAAGCGTGGGTAAGGTCGGAACGAATGGCAATCATTCCGATACTGTTACTGGTGGAATTTCCCCACAACAAA
>DJOI01000075.1 GCA_002439605.1 Candidatus Segatella mututuai
ATGATGACAAACAAAGGAAAGAACAATGTAAGAACAAGAATAGCACCGACAGATTATGAAGAAGATTTTTATCGTGGCAATCGTTTTGATTATGGTGTTCAATTTCTATTGCAACATCACGCACCAGGGAGACCAACGCACACCCTACTCAGAGTTTAAGACTCGCATCGACATGGCACCGATGAAGGAATACCAAGACCCCGACTTCGGCTATGTCATCAAGTACCCTTGCTTCTTCCAGAAGGAGGACACCTCGCTGAATGATTACCAAGGCTACGCCCGATTCAGCTTCAATGACCACGTGAATGTGATATTGGAAAGTTATGTGACGATGAACCATAGTAGCAACCTCGAAGCTTGCGCCGACTCTTTGGCAAGAGAGTTGCACGCCGGCAAGACGATGCTATCATCTTCTTCCACCCATGCCCAAGACAAGAAAAGCAAGGACTCTGCATTCATCCTCTCTGGTCCTGTCTATGAGAATGGTGTTCGCATAGACGGCTACAGCCACTACGACAAGTTCATCAAGAGCGGCAAGATGCTCTTCGCCTATCCCCTCACCTATCCCGACAGTTACAAGCCTGCCATGCCAAGGCTGTTCAAAAGCTGATAGGAGACTGGAGAGTGCTGGGAGCATACTAATCATATTTCAGCATGCCCTACTTTTCTGTGCAGATTTTTTACTTCTATATGTCAGTCTTTACCTCAGAATACCTGTTTCTCTTTCCTTGTTCTTGATGTTTTGCTGAACACTGCGATATTCCTTGCCTCGGTTGATGCGCCAAGCCACACTCAGCATCACCATATTGCCCATCGACCTATTATGATACGACACTTGTTTCCGAATCAAGGCATTAACCAATTCGGCTGATTGCATCTTAGGATGAGCCATAAAAGGATTCATGACATAAAGCGTCAAATTGAAATCGCCCAGACGATAACCGACGGAACCTTGAAGATTGATGCCTTGATGACCAATGTTCTCACCCTCCATAAAGTTCCAGCCGTTGTCGGCATACAGCATCATCGACCATTTGCCTAGATAGCCTTGCATCGACCCACCATAGCTATATCCCGTATAACAATGTAGATATTCATCGCCTTTATTGAAGAAACGATTGACGCTCGCATTCATCGCAAATATCAGATGGTCGGGGATGATGTCATAACGAGCCTCCTCCATCACATACAACATATTGCAATGGGGTTGGTTCGCTTGAGTATAGAGAAATTGGCCATCTTCCGTGCGAGTGTATTTAGCAAGATTAGCATTACGATTGATGCGATAATCCACAGACAAATCGTTGCGGAATCGAGGCTGACTATACGACAATGTCAACGTTTGTTCATAGCGAGCGTTAGGCTTGAGCGAAGGATTTCCCACCGTCCATTCCATCTTATTCTGCCGAATACGAGTGTCGGAAACCATCGCCACCTGAGAGATATGCTGCGACAATTCGAAGTCGTAACGCACCTGCCAGGCTTTGGACAAAGGATAGGACAAGGTCAGTTTCGGGCGGCTCAACCAAAAACTATACTGATTGTCGCCCTGATGATAACGCTGGTTGCTCAAACCGAATCCTGCCACATAGCTCAGTTTCGACAAGTTTCCCTTGATTTGCGCAAACCCATAGATGCCCGAAGAGTGGATGCCATTCTTGCTCTCCGCATCGCCACTATATACATTGTTCATATACTTCCAGTTCACATTCAAGCCTGCAGAGAAGGTAAAAGGCTTCAACTGGTTCTCGTAAATTGCCTCGCCTATCAAGGAATAGGTCTTTCCATCCACCTGGTAAGCGTACGGCGTACCCTCGTCATCATAACTATCGCTCTTTGTCTGGATGTATGTTCCGAGGACATCCGCAGTCAACGACTGATGCTTACCCAACTGATGATAAAAGTACAAGTCGAGCGAAGGCGTGAAGTCTCGGCTCTTGTCATTGCTATGCACCACATACTCCGAGCCTGTGGATTCCGTTACCAGTTGTTCGGCAAACGTTCGAGGACTATTATTAAAAGATGTAGAGAATATCGTTTGGAACACATACGATGCTGAATCCGCAAGACTGTATTTCATCTCCAATACATTGCCAAAACTCTTATTCTTTCCACTCATTGATTTTCGGCTGATACAATAATCCGTACCATCGTTCAAGCGATATTGGGAATCCTCTCGGGAATCGCTCGCCCGATAATCGGCATAGCTCTGTTCATAGAAAAGGTGAAACTGGCTCTTACCTCGGTTCAGGGAAGCATAGATGTCGTTAGTGCCCTTCACTGTGGTGAGTGCATTCTGAAGATTAAAACCCAAACTTCCTCCCATAGTTGACCTACGAGTATGAATATCTATCACGTATGCCACATCCTTGCCATATCTCACACCAGGACTGTCAATATAATCGATGCTCGTAACCGTTGAGACATCCAAGGCTTGCACCTCATGCACATTGGCAATGATTCCATTGATGCGAACCTGTACACTTCCCCTTTGATTGATTGCCACAATGGAATGAGACAGCTCATCCACTCGTATATTCGGCAGCATGAGCTTGCCCAACAGAGAGAATCCCGAATGGGAGTTTTGCTTCTGCACCTCGCTCGGAAATATCAACTTGCCATCTACCTTGTTGACCACACGAGCCGCCTTCACCACCACCTCTTGCAAGGCAATGGAGTCGGCATGCTCTGTTGCATAATTCTTTTGAGCATACAAATTCATACATGGCCAAATGGCCAAAAATGAAACCAATCTAATTAGTAATTTTTCTTTCATCGCTTATCGTTTTTACGCCGCAAAGGTATAACAAGCGTCATAAAACGACAAAAAAACAGGCTGACATTAGTCTGACAATCAATAAATGGCAAAAACATATCACAAAAACTTTGCAATAACGAAGATTTTGTATAATTTTGCAATCAGAACCAAACCAAGACATTATGAAACTGAAAGGATATCATTCGATTATCATCTTTGCCATCATCGTGATGTCGGCAGTATTCTCGAGTGTCAGCAGCTATCGCCGTGCTCAATATGCCATTGCCAAAGACATGGACAAGGCACTGGCCTTGACACTCAAGGAATATCCACACTCCTACATTACGCCCGACACCATCCAGAGTTATCGTTTCCACCTCAGCATCGACCTACTCAAGCAAAACAGCAACCTTTGCTATGTGGAAAAAGAGGATAAGAAATATCACATCGAGAGTTATGCCAACTGCTCGATGCTCGACATCTTGGGCATGAGCAACCAGCGCACCTCGCTATCGCTCTCCGTACTGGCAATGCTCTGGGGCATGTGGTGCCTATATTATAATAGGAGAAAGAGAATGACGGGAACCACAGGATGGGTCGACACCTATGGTTCGCTCGCCTACTCGGCGGAGAAAGATTGCTTCTTCAACCAAAAGGACAACCAACCCATCAAGTTTACGCCCATGCAGCACCAACTGATGCAGCTATTCATGAAGGCCGACCGTCATCAACTGTCGAAACAGGAGATATGCGATGCTCTTTGGCCCAAGAAGCCAGATGCGAGCGAAACGCTTTATACGCTCATCCGTCGTATTAAGCCCATCATCGAAAAGGGCAGCAACCTAAGAATTGAATCAGAAAGAGGAAAGGCTTATCGCCTAATAAAGGGCTGACACCGCATTGTCAGACAAATGTCAGGCAACTTTTTTGGGCAAAAAGATTTCTTCACATTATCTTTGTCACATCATAAACATTCCAAGCAGAAAAGAATAACATGAAGAAGATTTTTGCCGTAGCCATATTGACACTATTTGCCATTCAACTTTATCTTTGCCTAACCAACAGGGATGATCGATATACTCCCTATTCTATTTTCAAGAGGAAAATGGATATTGCCACACTACTGCAATATCGCGACCCAACCTTCGGATACACGATACAGTGCCCCGATTTTTTCGAGGAGGAAGACACCGCCATCAGCAACTATCAAGGCTATGCCCGCTTCAGCTATACCGACCATGCCAATATCATATTGGAGAGTTATGTAACTCAAGCCCCCAATGCCAACCTGAAAGGTTGTGCCGACTCCTTGGCACAACTCCTTCATGCCCATAAAACAATGATAAACGGGAAGGACTCTGCTTTCATCCTGTCGGGTGCCGTCTATGAAAATGGTGTGTGCATCAACGGATATAGCCATTACGGTAAATACATCAAAAGCGGAAAGACCCTCTTTGTCTACTCACTTACCTATCCCAACGAATACAAGGATGCCTTGACACGGCTTTTTACTCCCATCAAACAATGGAAGGTCATTGGGGCTTACCATTAATGACTAACAACAAAGAAACGTCCCCTAAAAGTTTCCTTGTCAGAATCCTTTAGAGGACGTTATACTCTTTTTAAACTCGTCGGGATAAATGCATAAACTGGATGAAGTTCAACCTCGCCCTTTCCAGGCGACGGTTTGTCAATATGGATGGGGATTTCTATTTCTGACTATAAAAAAATACAAAAAAGTGATAATTCCATGAGATGTTTGATGTCGTTTCGGAAAATAGTGTTACTTTTGCACGTGTTATGAAACGTGAGATTTTCGAGTTTAAAAACTCATGCCTATAACGATATAAAAGAAAGTTTAGGATAATGCGTCATCTTGACAATAGAAGAATGAGGTTTGCATGGCTGCTGATGTTGGTGTATTTGCCAATGATGCTCGCCATTACCTTCCACCACCACTCGGAGGCGGAGGGCAGTGCCGCTACGTCCTATTGTTACGACTGTGCGCATCACATCCACCACGATGGGCATCTTACCACCGAGCAGAAATTCATGCACGAGTGCGTGCTCTGCCATCTGCATAGTTTGCCATACGTGGTGCCTACCATCGTTCACATAGCCGTATTCGTTGCTATGGTTCACGTCGCTTTCGTCGTGTCTTGTCCATTTGTCAAGACTCGCCAAGGCGACATTCATTCCACCCGTGCTCCACCTGTACTTCTGTCTTTGTAGTTTTTTGATGGTTAATCAAACCAAAATCAAAGATTTATGATGAGAAATAAGAAGTTAGCATTTTTTGCGCTTCCTCTTTTCATCAACTTATGTCATGCGCTTACGTCAAGTGCCGAGGTCATTCCTCTCACCCAAGAAATGGGAAGGAAAAGTATCTCTCTGCCCAAAGATTCGGTGAGGATCTTGGCTCAGGCAGACAGTATCAAGCGGATGATGAGGGATGGTGTGTCCCTAAAAGAAGTTGTTGTAAGCGGAAGCTCCAACAAAGAAGTACAGATGAAGTCAGCCCTCAATGTGGTGAGGGCAAACAAACAATTCATAGAAGAAAATTTCAGCGGCTCGCTGATGCAGACGCTGAGTAGATTGCCTGGTGTACAGGCGATGAGCGTAGGTTCGGGAGAGTCGAAGCCGGTGATTCGTGGCTTGGGATTCAATCGGGTATTGGTGGCTGAGAATGGCATCAAGCACGAGGGACAGCAATGGGGCGATGACCATGGTCTGGAGATAGACCAGTATGCCATCGACCAAGCCGAGGTCGTAAAGGGTCCTGCTTCGCTCACTTATGGTTCTGATGCCATTGGTGGCGTCATCGACTTGAGGAGCAACACCATCCCGACAAAGAAGTTTGCCGGACAGGTGAATCTCTTCGGTAGGACCAACAATGAGTCGATTGGCTCTTCGGTTCGCCTGATGGGCAGGAACGGTAAGTTCTGGTACAAAGCAAATGCCACATGGGTGGATTATGCCGACAGCAAAGTCCCTGCCGACAGCATCGAGTATTACTCCTATTGGATTAAGCTCAAGGACCAGCGCCTTCGCAACACGGCGGGTCGAGAACTGGATGGAAACCTGATGCTCGGTTATGCCGGGGATGGGTGGAATACCTCTTTTCGCATCGCCGATGTGAATACGAAGGCTGGTTTCTTTGCCAATGCCCACGGACTGGAGGTAAGATTGTCGGACATCGACTATGACCATTCGCGTCGCGACATCGACTTGCCTTATCATACCGTCAACCATTTCTTGGTATCCAACCATACCGACTGGAGTTGGACGGATGGTATGCTGGAAGG